>CAZNDI010000009.1:0-19986 GCA_964571805.1 uncultured Candidatus Peribacteria bacterium | reverse complement strand
AGCCAAGTAAATTAATAAATTTAGTCTGTCATCTTTATAAAAATTTTCCGACTTTTTTAGAATATTTGATAAATGCTAAAAGTTTGAAAGATGATAAATATGAAGTTGCTATCGACGATTATATAAAGAAGGGTGGGGCAAAGATAGAAGTTCAAAAATACATAGGTAAATGGCACACTATTAAGTATCCGTGGCACATTTTAGGTTTAATGAATCACTTTTTAGAACTGCAAAAACCTTGCATTGATAAGTCGGCCGAAATCGCTAAAACCGCTGTGGTAGAAGGAAATGTAGTCATCGGAAAAAATGTCAAAATCCTTCACAACGCCATGGTGAAAGGTCCCGCTTATATTGGAGAGGGGACCATCATCGCCAACAATTCCTTGGTGAGAGGCTCGATGTTAGGCAAAAACTGTGTGGTGGGCTATGGCACTGAGGTGACGCGGAGTTATCTGAATCATGATGTGTGGATGCACACCAACTATATAGGAGACAGTATCATCGACAGCAACGTGTCCTTTGGGGCAGGTACGGTTTTGGGAAACCTTCGATTTGATGAAGCGGAAATCAAAGTGAACATTAAAACCGAGCGCGTGAGCACGGGTCAGAATAAGTTTGGCGCCATCATTGGCTCCGGCTGCCGCTTCGGCATCAATTCCAGCACCAATCCCGGGGTCAAAATTGGCCAGAATTCTTTCATTGGGGGTGGGGTTTTGATTGAAAAAGACGTGGAGGCTCAGAAAATTGTGCTTTTGGACCAAAAATTGAAGATCATGGACAATGAAAGGGTGGTTTCGATGGAGGATCGAGCGGAGATGAAGACAAAGATAAAAAAATAATTGTTTAGAACCTTTGCACAAGCTACTCATATTGTTCAAAAAGACTTGGACTGAATTAAAAAATAAGAAAGTTCTCCCCAATGTTTAAATAATAGGGCTTGAAATACAGGACAATGAGCTCTATTTCAAATAAGCCATCCTCAATAATTTATCCACAAGTTTTGAACATGTTTTACACATTTAATTCACAAAATTGTCTAAAATACTTTGACTTATTTTTTTATTCAACCTAAAGACAAAGGCTTATTATATAAGTAGAAGAGTGCTAAAAATGGATTATCCCACCCTTCAATCTTCTTGTCTAAAATTGTCGAGCTTCAAGCCTCATTTAAGAGCTTTCTCGAACAAATACTATTCCTCAATGACTTAAACTTATTATCAACCCCTTACTATTACTACGAGTTAATATAAATAATATAAATAACTCTAGTTATAAGAAGAGAAAGTGCTTTACAAAAACTCAACAAAGAGATTAAAATGATTCTACAATTTAGAAAGTAAGTTATTATCTGAATCATTTTCGATTAGAGATGCGTTTAACCTGTTCCCAAAAAGATTTGGCCCGTGCCCTGTCCATCACCACTAAAACAGTGGATGTTAATAGTACCCTTCCTGTTCTCAATAATGTTTTTTTAAAGGCTGAAGGAAAAAAGCTTCATTTCACGGCCACTAATCTTGAAGTAGCCATCACTTATTTCATAGAAGCTAATATTGAAAATGAAGGCGAAATCACGATTCCTGCTAAATTATTTTCAAGTTATGTGAATTATCTCAATGATAATCAGGTGAATATTGTTGTAGAAGGGACCGATGTTCAAATTCAAACCAAGGATTCTAAAACAAGAATTAAAGGGATTTCTTCTTCTGAGTTTCCCCCCATTCCTTCAGTTGAAAAAGGAGGAACCATGACTATAAAGGCTTTAGACCTTAAAAAAGCTATTAGTCAGGTGGTTTTTGCGGCAGCGCTCAATACCACGCGGCCCATTTTAGGAGGGGTTTATTTTGTGGTGGAAAAGAATGAATTGAAAATGGTTTCCACGGACAGCTATCGTCTTTCTGAGAAAAAAATTGCGGTTACAGAGGTTACAGGAGAAATCAGTTGTATTGTTCCAGCTAAAACGATTCTAGAATTGGGTTCTATTTTAGATGCTGCAGATGGTGAAATTAAGGTGAAGGTTTTGGTTTCGAATAATCAAGTGATGTTTTCTATGGCGATGGTTCAGATGATTTCACGCTTGATTGAAGGGCAATTTCCCAACTACGAACAAATCATTCCTCAGTCCTCCAAAACCCAAATTGAATTTGAAGTTTCAGAATTGAGCCTTGTTTTGAAACGGATCAATATTTTTGCCAAGGAAAATAATAATAAAGTTTTATTGAAAGTGGTCGATGGAATCATCACGATCACCACTGAATCCACACAGTACGGAGAAGGTGAAATCACTTTGAAGGCTGAAATAAAAGGTGAAAATAATGACATCGCTCTCAATTCACAATTTCTTTTGGAAGCTTTGTCGAATTTAGGCTCTTCCAAAGTCATTATGGAGATTGGTGAAAAGACCGCTCCTGTCATTTTAAAACCCAAAGAAACAGGTTACCTCCACATCATTATGCCCCTTAAAATCTAACGAGCTTACCGTGCTTCACTGAGTCTAATGGCTTATCTTTAAGATAGGCTTTATAAGCTGGTGAAGTGAATAAGCTTAATAAGCTCTTTGTTAATGAACATCAGTCATTTTTTTCCGCTCGACATTCACCCCAAGGAATTTAGCCAACTGGACAACAATCATCCATTGGTTCTTTCAGGTGTTTCTAATATCACTTCTAAATGTTACTTGGTCACCGCCCTTAAAAAACAAAAAAAATACAGAAATATTTTTTGGATCACCAATGACAATAAAGAAATTTATGAAATCAAAAACAACCTCCCTTTTTGGTTGGAAAATTCCACGGTTTCTCTTGACAATCTAGCCATAGAAAAAAAGGAAGACTACCGCTTGACCGAGATTGTGGCGGGTTTGACGGAAGGAGAAAATAAAGTTTATTTGGTGAATAAAAAGGATGTCAAAATCCCCATTCCTACTTATCGAGAAGTTAAGGAAGCAGGATTGCCGATTCAAAAAGGAGAGGACATGAGGGTGGTTGAGTTTTTTAACGAGCTCATTAAAATGGGCTATTATCCCAGTGCCGACCTGACTTTAAAAAAGGGTGAATGTAGACGGGCAGGCGGAGTCATCAATCTTTTTCCTCCCAATTTGGACTCTGTTGTTAAAATCGAGGTGGATTATGACCGGATTGAGGGAATTTGGTACTATAATCAAGACTCTAAGCATTTGGGTGAGGAGATCGAGCAATTAGACATTTTACCCATCAATGTTTTGGGCACGGGAGGGGGTATTTTGGAGCAGTGCACGGAGGAAGATTTGATTGTGGTGGATGACATTGATGACGCTTTTGACGTGGAAGAAATACTGGCAAAAATAAAGGTGAGCCAGTTGTGTTTCACCTCCTTCCCCAAATCGGACGAAGATTATTTTCATTTACGCTACCTTTCCGTCCTCAAATACTACAATATTTTTGACCTTCTCAATGATTTGAGAGATAAAATTCAACGAGACTGGAAGATTAATATTTTTACCAAGCGGACAAAAGAACTTACAGCCATTTTTAATGAAGAAAATATCCGTTATGGCACAAAGGCTAGTGATAAAGCAAAAGTGATTTTGATCGATGCGGGGGATTTAGAAAATGTCCCCACTTCTTTCCAGGCGCCTCAAGAAAAACTTCAATTTTTGACTGATAAGGAAATTTTCAACCTGAGTAAAACTAGTCAAAATAAGTCGGTTCAAAAGATCAATTTAGATTTTCTCACAGGCTTGCGAATAGGTGATTTGGTGGTCCATTTGGATCATGGGATTGGACGATTTTTAGGGGTAGTGCCCAAAACCATTGATGACATCAAACGAGAATATTTAGAAATTGCTTATGCCGAAAATGATCGACTTTTTGTGCCGATCGATCAAGCGGATAAGATCAGTAAATATGTTGGAGGAGAAGACAATGAGCCCCATTTGAGCCGTTTGGGGGCTGCGGATTGGAAGACGGTGACTCAAAAAATAAAAAAAGAAACTCAAAATATTGCGAAAGAACTTCTCAAACTCTATGCCGAACGGGCTCAAGTCAAAGGTTATAATTATGGTAAGGACACTGAGGCGCAGCAAAAATTTGAGAAAGCTTTTCCTTACGAAGAAACTCCCGGTCAAATGAAGGCCATTTTGGATGTTAAACGCGATATGGAGTCCGATCAGCCGATGGACCGTTTGGTTTGCGGAGACGTGGGGTTTGGAAAAACTGAAGTGGCCATGCGAGCGGCTGTCAAAGCGGTTCAGGGGGGTAAGCAGGTGGCTTTTATTGCACCCATCACCATTTTAGCTGACCAACACTACAAGTCTTTCGTCAAACGGGCGGAGGGCATTGATTTGCGGATTGAGATGCTCAGTCGCTTTCGTAATCCTGCGCAACAAAAGGTGATTCTTGAAAAACTCAGAAAGGGAGATATCGACATTGTGATTGGCACACATCGTTTATTACAGAAGGATGTTAATTTTTTTAATCTAGGATTGGTGATCATCGATGAAGAGCAACGTTTTGGAGTGAAGCAAAAAGAACGATTCAAAGAAATCCGCAATCAAGTGGATATTCTCACTCTCACTGCCACCCCTATTCCCCGAACGTTGAATTTAGCATTGAATAATTTTCGGGATATTTCTACCATCACGACTCCTCCTCCTGGGCGCTTGCCCATCATCACAGAGGTCCGTCGTTACGGGGACAATTTGGTCAAAGAGGCGATTCAAAAAGAAGTGGATCGGGGCGGGAAAGTTTATTTTTTGCACAATCGGGTTAAAACCATTGAAAGCATTGCCGGAAAACTCCGAAAATTGATGCCAGAAGTCAAATTTATTGTGGCCCATGGGCAACTTTCGGCCACCGAATTGGAAGACCGTATTTTAAAATTTAAAGATGGAGACTGCCAAGTTTTAGTTTCTTCCACCATCATTGAGAATGGAATTGATCTCCCTAGTGCCAACACGTTGATTGTCGATAATGCTGAAAATCTTGGATTGTCACAAATGTATCAGTTGCGGGGTCGCATTGGCCGAGGCAGGACTCAGGCCTATGCTTATTTTCTCTATCAAACGCGTCAACTCCGCCTCGATGCTAAAAAAAGATTGAAGGCCATTGTGGATGCCTCAGAGCTTGGAGCAGGTTTCCAAGTAGCTATGCGGGATCTTGAAATCCGGGGGGCGGGAGATATTCTTGGTGTCAATCAACACGGTACCATCAAAGTGGTCGGCATGAACCATTTCCTCCGTATGCTCAATAAAACTATCGAAGAGCTTCGGGCGGGCAAAATTACTCCCGATGAAACGACCATGCAAGACATTTCGATCGAATTGCCCCTCACGGCTTACATTCCTGACACTTACATTCCTGACACCAAAGATAAAATCAACGCCTACCAGAAGCTTTCTTCGGTCGATAATAATGAGCTTTTGATGGAATTGAAGGATGATTTAGTTATTGAATATGGCCATTTACCTAAAGAAGTCGCGAATCTCTTTCAAATCCTCGAAATTAAAATTAAAGCTAAAATGGCGGGTCTCATCAACGTAAAATCCATTGCTATGGGGAATGCGGGGCGTCAAATTGTGCTTCACATGAGCCCCTCTGTCACGGCTGAACAAATTATGAATCTGCTCAAATATAGTCCAAAATGGCTCATCAGTGGGGACAAGCTAAAAATTGATCTCAAAGAATTGGGTTTCAATTGGACAGAAAAATTGAAAGAGAATATTCATTTGCTTTTGCCTGTGGCCCCTAAAGTTCAAAAAATTGCTCTTCCCGACTCTCTTCTTTAGCTGGAGAAATTTTGTTTTGTGAAGTATAATCTCCCCGAAAGATTATTGGCTAGCACAAAGCTCAATGAAAACACGTTTCAATAAAATTAGGTTTAAGGTTCATCAGCTCCGTCAGCGTTTTAAGCAGGGGGAAGTGACCCGTTGGCAAAAGATTAAATATTTTATTTTTGCTCTTTTTGGAGTTTTTGTCACCTTTTCTTTGGTGCTTTTTCTCTGGATTTGGGCGACGCTGCCTGACATCAACGATCATGAAAAAATATTTGCCGCTCAATCGAGTGTGATTTTAGACCGCAATGGAGCCTTGCTTTATAAAATTAAAGGCGATGAAGATCGAGAAATTGTCCCTTATACCGAAATTTCTAAATATGCTCCCTTGGCTGCCATTTCGATTGAAGACGACCAATTTTATAATCATGGTGGTTTTGACTTTGCGGCGATTCTTAAGGCGGTGTGCAGTCAGGTCGGCGTTTGTTCTCAGGCTCGCGGAGGTTCAACCATCACCCAGCAGTACATTAAAAATGCCTTTTTGACCAACGAACGCACTTATAGTCGCAAGATCAAAGAGATTATTTTGTCCATGCAGTTGGAAAACAGATACTCCAAAGACGAAATATTAGCCTTATATCTCAATAGAATCCCTTATGGAAGCATTATTTATGGGGTAGAAGTGGCTTCACAAAAGTTTTTTGGCAAGTCCGCCTCTAAGCTCACTATTGCTGAAAGTGCTATTTTGGCCTCTTTGCCCAAATCACCTACTTATTATTGGCCATACGGAGAAAATGCCTATGCGCGAATCAATTTGGATGAGAAGACTATTTTAGAAAAAGATTTGCGCAATGAACAAGACATTATCGATGCCAGTGAGGGAATTAATCTTAGTAAAGGATTATTGGGTAAAACCTATACCTTTGGTGAAGGAGATCAAAAACGTGATATTTACGTGAAGGGACGGGTCGAATTTGTTTTAGACAGAATGTATGAACTGGGGCACATCACGGAAGAAGAAAGAAATAAAGCTCAAAAAGAAGCCGACAATATGGTTTTTAAACCCCTTGAGAATTCCTTGGACAAAGCTCCGCATTTTGTGACCGATGTGAAAGAGCTTTTGGAAGAAAAATATGGAGTCGATAAAGTGAATAAAGGGGGGCTCAAAATCACCACCACCCTCAATTATGAAATGCAAAAAATGGCCGAGGAAGCCATTGCATCCCGTGCTGAAGTGAATCAAAATAAATATGGAGCGAATAATGCCAGTTTGATTTCACTGGATCCGAACAATGGTCAGATTTTGGCTATGGTTGGCTCTCGTGACTTTAATGATGCTGAAATTGAAGGTCAAAATAATCTCACCACTTCTCGGCGTCAGCCAGGTTCATCTTTTAAACCCTTTGTTTATGCCGCCGCTTTTTTAAAGGGGCATGCTCCAAGCACGGTTGTTTATGATGTAAAAACAACCTTTAACAGCGATGGAAGCAAATACACTCCTGACAATTATTCCGGTAAGTTTAATGGCCCTGTTTCTATGAGAAACGCTTTGGGCGGGTCCTTAAATATTCCTGCCATTAAAGCAGGGTATTTGGCGAGTATGGACAATGTGATGAAATTGGCGGCGGGAATGGGCATGTATTTTGTACCTCAAGACTACTATGGCCTTGCTTCGGCCTTAGGAACCAATGAAATTGCGCCGCTTGACATGGCCAGAGGTTATAGTGTTTTTGCCAATGGAGGTTACCGTGTTGAACCCATTTATATTTTGAAGGTAGAAGATGCTGAGGGTAACATTCTTGAAGAATATGAAGCTCCCAAAGATCGCAAACAAGCCCTCGATCCTCAAGTGGCCTATTTAGTGAATGATATTCTGACGGATAAAAATGCGAGACCAGCTGATTTTTGGCGTAATGGTATCACTCTCAGTAATCAACTCAACGGAGCTAAAACAGGTACTTCGAATATAGAGGCTAAAAGTGGAAATCACAGTGATATTTTGCCTCGTGACAACTGGACGATTGGTTATGTCCGTAATTTGGTCACTGCGGTCTGGGTGGGGAATACTAAATCGACTGCTTTAAAGCCAGGAGCCGATGGTTTGACCACAGCAGCTCCCATTTGGAAGGAGTACATGACCAAAGCTTCCGAGAAAGTGGAAAAAGGCGAATTTGAGAAGCCCGAGGGGCTCAAGTGGGTGAACATTTCTAAGCGATCAGGAAAGTTGGCTTCCAAAAAAACGCCTTCCGGCGATATCATTAAAGCCGTTTTTGCCAGTTTTGGGGTTCCCAAAGATTATGACAGTTCCTATCAAGTGGTTAAAATTGACAAAGTCTCTGGAAAATTGGCCACAGAATTCACTCCTGAAGATGCGATCGAAGAAAAGGTTTTTTATACCGCTCATGATGTTTTGCCCGAATGGGATGCTGCCGCCCAAGCCTGGGCTAGGGCAGCGGGGATGGCCGGTGGCGCTCCGCCTACAGAATATGATGATGTACACACGGCTGAAACTATGAATGCTAAACCTCAGATCAGCATCACTTCTCCTTCTTCTAGCGGAATTGTCAGTCCTCCTCGGGTGGCGGTCATGGTCGACATTACTTCTCCCGCGGGGGTCCAGCGAGTGGATTATTATTTGGATGATGAGCTTTTGACCACGGTTTCTAATTCTCCTTTTCACGGTAGTTTGCCCTTATCAGCAGATTTTGCTGATGGGTCGATTCATAGCATCAAGGCCATTGTTTATGATGAACTTCTCCATTCCAATCAGTCCTCGATCACGGTTAAAATTGGTGCCGATGATACCCCTCCAACGGTTTCTTTTGCCTTTCCTAAAAATAATGCCAAGTTGACTGCGGGCTCTAGTGTTGGCATTCAATTGCAGGCTTATGATGGGAATGGTGCCGTGGTGAGTGCAAAATATTATTTAGATGGAAAATTGTATCAAAATGATATTGAACCACCTTTTGAATGGCAACTCACTGTTCCAACCGATGAAGGCTCCTATGAATTAATGGTCGAAGCTTTTGATCAGGCTAAAAATAAGAGTTCAGATTCGATTCAGATTCAAGTGGTGGCTCAAGCTGAAAAGAGCCAAGGGGGGGGAGGGGTAACACGCATTACTAGTCCTGCCAGCAACAGTTCTTTTGCAGAAGGGGAAAGTGTCTCGGTGGCTGGGTCTTTGTCAGGAGCGGATCAAGCAGGAGTACAAGAGGTCACTTTTTTGGCTAAAAAATCAGGTCAATCGGCCCAAGAAATTGCTTCTGTAAAGGGAAATCCAAATAACGCATCCTACAGTGTTGTATGGGATTCTCCTCCTGCGGGCACTTACGAAATTTATATGAAAGTGGTCACTGAGAGTGACTCCAGTTATACCACTCGGGTTCCTATTGTGGTGGGGAATTGATTCTTTTCAATTTTTTAGAGCAACTCTCCGTACCATTCAAGGATATCTTGTCCCCAAAATAACGCGATGTAAGTTCCCAAAAGAAGGAAGGGGACAAAGGGAATCTGGCTTTTTTTGGTGAATTTTCCGAGGGCCAAGCCTGTGACGCTGTAGAGGGCTCCTGAGACGTAGCCGAGAAAAAGGCCTACCAATATCATGGGCCACCCTAACAACGCTCCCATGAGGGCTCCAATGCGTAAATCTCCGCCTCCCAGCCAGCGACCTTGAGATCCAAAGTAAAGGGCGCCAAAAAATAAAAGGGGAGCCGCGACTCCCAGTAGCAGTGAAAGCCAGGCTATTTTGCCCATCACAAGCGTGTAGCCCAGGGCGATGATGAGGGTGGGGAGGGAAATTTCGTCGGGAACTTCTTTGAAGAGAAAATCGTAAAAAGTAAGAATGATGAAGATGAAGGAGATGAACAGGTAAAAACTCAGGTCATTGGTGTTCTCGAGGCCTACAAGATGGGTGGTGAGGGCAAAAATTCCGGCCATGCTGAGTTCCAAAAGGGGGTAGCGGAACGGGATGGGGGTTTTGCAAAAACGACATTTGGCTTTGTTGATGATGTAGCTGACCACGGGGATCAGGTCTAGGGGTTTAAGTTGTTTGGCGCAGTGGGGGCATTTTGACCGGCCGCCAAAAATCCCTCTTTCTCCGGTGTGGAGGCGGTGGATGATGACGCTGGCAAAGCTGCCTAAGCCGAGACCGAGTAGAATGATGAAAAGGGAGATCATTTTTTGTTTTTAAACATTCATTTTAATTTACAAGCTATCCAAAGTTATGTATACATCACAATCGAAATGATCATTGGCTCTCTTCCTAAGCGCTTTCGGACGAAATTAGAAATATTCCGTTCCAGTTCGGATTTCAAATCTTTTAAGGCCATCGTCTTATTTTGAAGCGTGATGTTTTCGTAGGCTTTCTTGGCCACACCCTTGATTTCCTGGGCTAAATCTTCGGATTCCTTCACGTACAAAAAGCCTCGTGAAATTATGTCGGGTTCACTGATCAGTCGTTTAGAATCCGCATAAGCGTGAAAGAGCATGATCATCATGCCATCGTGAGCCATTACTTGTCGGTCTTGAATCACCCTCGATCCAATATTTCCAAAGCCCAACCCATCGATCAAAATGTCATTTCCGGGGATCTTTTCTTTGGTTTTACGGATCCCTTGCGAACTCACCTCCAAAATATCTCCATTCTCTTCCAACATCACAGGAATCATTCCTGGATCAGCCACCGTTTTAATCATGTCGATATGCCCCATGCGCATATACAACTCACCGTGGATCGGGAAATAAGCCTTGGGTTTGATCAAGCCATACATCATCTTAAGTTCTTCCTGATGGGCATGACCGGACACGTGAATGTCCATTTCATTTTTGGTGATCACTTTCGCTCCTTGAGCAAACAAGTTGTTGATCACATTCACCACCGCCACTTCATTGCCGGGAATGGGTGTGGCTGAAATTAAAACGGTATCCCCTTCTCGAATTTTGATCTGAGCATGTTCGCCAATCGCCATGCGGGTCAAGGCGCTCAAATCCTCTCCCTGAGCTCCTGTGGTTAAAATCAAGACTTGATGCGGCGGCATCGAATTGGCCTGGGCGGATATTTTCCGCACCGTTCCTTTGGGGTAAGTGGCGTAACCTAAATCTTCGGTCAATTGCACGTTGTCGACCATAGAGCGGCCAGCCAAAAAGACCTTTCGATTGTTTTTTGCGGCAAAGCCTACGATCTGATTGATGCGACCGATCAGCGACGAAAAGGAGGCGATGATGATCCGACCCTTGGTTTTTTCAATGATGCTTTCTAAGGTTTTAGCCACTTCTGCTTCTGACTTACAAAAACCGGGTTTGAGGGCATTGGTACTGTCAATCATGAGGACGTCTACGCCTCGGCTTCCGATTTCTGCAATCCGTTGAAAGTCCGTCGGTTTGTCGATGGCGGGAGAGTGGTCAAATTTAAAATCCCCTGTGTGCACCAAGCTTCCTGCAGGGCTATTCACATAAATTCCCATGCTGTCTGGAATACTGTGATTGATACGGAAAAACTCTGCTTCAAAGGCGCCCAACTTGATTCTGGAATTTTCATCCACCACGTGTATTTTGGCGGTTTTATCTAGGCCAAATTCCCGAAGTCGATTTTTGACCATGGCTACGGTCAATTTGCTGCCGTAAATGGGGGGGTTCCCCAATTTGGGTAAAATGTGCTGAATGGCTCCAATGTGATCCAAATGGCCATGTGTAAAGAGAATACCCCTTACGTTTCGTTTTTTAGCCTCCACGTAAGACGTGTCGGGTACGATGTAGTCGACTCCCAGCATGTCGGGGCCTGCAAAAGACATTCCAGCGTCGATGAGAAGGATGTCATTTTCGTATTCGATCACATTGATGTTTTTCCCCACTTCTTCCAATCCTCCCAAGGGAATAATCCTCATCTTGCCCACGCGTTTTCTGTGGTCGGTTTTGTGGGGAATTTTTGTGATGACATGCGGTTTTGAATTCTGATGATGAACGGGACTAGGGTGAGTTTTTGGCCCATGAGTTGGAGCATGGTGGGCTTTGGTGGAAGGGGGGGTACTCGGAACAGGAGTCGGTTTTTCAATCGCTTTTGGGGGATCAATGAGCTTGGATTGAGGTTTTCTTTTAAACCATCCAAATCGTTTATTTTCGGCCATTTAGTTTTTATTAGGGTCTATAATTAAAGATTTTTTGAGTTTATCCTAGTCGACGCACTGTAGCATTGATCTCATTAAATAGCAATTTATAAATCTAGCAAGTTGTTATTTAATGGCTTGAGAAAAACAAATTATTAGCTTGAAATTTTTTCACACCTCTGTTTATTTTCAAGCAGAGATCTTTTTCTTACTATGGGTGAATTTTACTCCTATATTTGGGGTTGTAGCAAGCAGGCTAAGAAGACGCGGCTATTGACAAATTATGAAAAAAGGATTAAATTATTCATAGATGTCCGAGATTGTGTTTGTGTTGTCTGGTATATGGGAACTTGTTCCGGTATCGCCCCTCTCTATTTGATAGGAATCGACAACAATAGACTGCTCGGCACCTCACTGGGGCCGACTCTGTCAAAGAGGCGGCCCTTCATCATGCTTTTTAGTAGAAATTGTGAAGTAGAAATGATTAAATAATTATGAATTAATTGACAAAAGATGAAAAATAAATACAATCGAATTTAGCGAGGTGCTTGAAATTCTGGCCAAAGCGCCGGCTGCGCAACAAATAGTACGCAGGTACGGAGGTCAACGCTTGAGGTCCAGTATTTCTCCTGTGCAATGGGGGTGAAACTTAACTTAAAGGATGATGGGAATGTTCTCAGGGGTTTGCAGAGCATGGAGAGGCTTCTTTTGTCCAGGGTTTAAAGCCTTTCTCCCCACCATCTGGTCCCGCCGCTTCAACACCGGCGGGACACCTATTTTCAAGCTTTAAAGGATCTAAAAATTGTTAATTTATTCACTAGATTGACGAAATGGAAGGTGGAAGAAGCATACCAACAAGGAGTAGGGATTTGGAAGGCAATATAGACTCGCAAGTGGTTTATACCTTGGTCGTTCCAGAGAACTTAAAGGTTAATGATGTGACAGATGCTTTTGAATGTGAGGAAGCATTTTTAACTCAAATTTTGTTAACCTCATCTCCGGTTCAAATGATTGTAAGCGGAGTTGCAGATGGCCAAGATTATTCTGAAACCATTGGTTTTGATCCTAGAAGTGGTAGTTATCTTTGCACTGATTTAAATGGAGGGAGAAAAAGTATCACTTCTAATAGTTTACGCCTTAGGATAGATTCTTGGGCTGGGGAGATTTTTACACGGGAGATTACTGATAAAATTTTAGGCCATTGTGGCTTGATTAAAAAAGATGAAGCAGAATTTTTTGCAGAAATAGTATCTAAACCACCAGCTGCTTCGCCAAGGCTTGTGCAATCCGATGGTACTTACATTGAGTATCAAGGACAACGCACAGAAATTCCTCCAGGAGCCTATTTTCGCATTGTTATTCAGGGTGTGAGGGATGGTGTTTATTATACTACAATTTGCGAAAGAATGGATCCTGGAGCTGCTTTTTGTTGGCCGCTCCAAAACGGAGATAAAGTTTTTTTTGATGTGAGAATGCCCATTTCGTTGCGTGTTGCAATGGGTGTGAGGCAATTTTTATCACGGCTCGAACAAGCTTTTTCACCACCGCACGGGGAAACACCTGCTCTTCCTCAAATTGCCAGACAAACTTTAAACCAATAAAAGTTGATGAATTAGACAGAAAATAAAAAATATGTTAAGGTTTTTTTGTGTGCAGAGCGATTCGCGCCCTAATTCTAGTGGCAGACTTGTGAAGCTCAAATCGTAGAGATAGAGGTGAAGCGTGGCAAAGCTCAATGTTGATAAGGTTGTCCTGGGTTTGGGTTGCCTTCTCATGGCAGTCTTCATGTTCTTGGCCTGGGGCCAGGTCTTCCACTGGGAGGCCGCCAAATGGGCTTCAGCCCTGGCCGTTCCGGAGTTCACTCGGGACCATCTTCCAGTCCTGGCGCGAATGCCCAAGGCCCTCACCTTCCACATCTTCAGTGGGAGTTTTGGGCTCGTCATTGGGCTTATTCAACTCTGGTGCTCGAGTCTTCGACGGAAAAGTCCAACTGGCAACAATTACCTCGGCTACCTTTATGTCGCCTTGGTGGTCATGACCGGTTCGGGGTGGTATTTACTTCCCTTCGAATTCGTTCGGCTCTGGCTTTCGAATCTAACCCTCCACAAGTACCTCGGCTACCTTTATGTTGCCTTGGTCATGATGTTGGTGGGCAGCGGATGGTACTTGCTCCCGCACATTTTCGGAGGCTACACCGAGGGGGTGGCGACGGTAGTCTTCGGACTTACTCTGTTACCTTTCTTCACCCTCAGAGGGGTGTGGTTTGCGTGTCATGGACAGTTCGAACGGCATCGGTTCGACATGATGAGGAGCTTCGCCCTCCTTGCCGCTAACCTCACGATCCGGGCGATTTTGCCGGTACTGACCCTCTGTGGCGTGCCGGAAAAAACGGGCATCGGTCTGGCCTTCTGGGCCGGTTGGGGGCTCAATGTGGCCTACTGCGAATGGCTGATTCACCGTCGCCGGGAAGCTAAGACATGAGCCTCTATCACCTCTCTCCGGCCTACCTCTTGCACCATCGGTGCGGAGGTAGGCTTTCAAATTATTATTTACAATTCAATCGTTTTTCCTGGCTCCATCACATGTGGTTCGGCTTTTGAGAACGTTTTGATGCGTTCGGCAAAGGCTTCGGACTGATTGGGTTCGCCGTGTACCAGGAGGACTTTTTTGAGACCTTTAATGCTTTTCACAAAACGGTCCAGGTCATCTTTGTCGGCATGGGCACTGAAGGATTCTAGAACCACCACGTCGGCATTCACCTTAAACGTTTCGTCAAAAATTTTGATGAATTCATCTCCTTCCACAATCTTACGACCCAGCGTGAATTCTGCCATGTAACCCACCACTACAATCGTATTTTTAGGGTCTTCAATATTATTTTTAAGATGATGTCGAATTCGCCCGGCTTCACACATTCCACTGCTAGAAATGATCACACAAGGGCCAATGAAAAAATTAAGATTTTTAGAATCCTCCACCGAACTGGTGTGTTTCAATTGGCTTGGATCAAAAGGATTATGACCCAGGCTAAAACTTTCTCGCAGACTCTTGTCATAAAGTTCAATCTGCTCTTTAAAGACTTCGGTGATTCTTGTGGCCAAAGGGCTGTCGATGAAAATTGGCAAGTTGGCAGGAATTTCTTTCCGGTCCAATAAAAGATGGAGAGAATAAATCAGTTCCTGCGTCCGTTCGAAGGCAAAACTGGGGATGATCACTTTTCCTCCTCGTTTTACCGTTCTGTTGATCACGCGCGCCAGTTCGGGGATTCCCTCTTCAATCGGCGCATGGTTTCGATCACCATAGGTACTCTCGCAAATCAAATAGTCGGCCTGGTCAAAGCGGTGAGGGTCGTTGATAATGGGCAAATTGGCCCGCCCCAAGTCTCCCGTGTAAATCAATCTTTTCGCTTTTCCATCCTCCTGATCGACAATATCCAAGGCAATCATGCTAGAACCCAACACGTGGCCGGCTTCAAAAAACGTGACTTCAACGCCCTCAAAAAGCTGAAAGTTTTTGTCGTAAGGCAATTCTTTAAAAAATTCCATACAAAACTCCACATCTTTTTCATCGTAAATCGGTTCAATTTCTAGGGCTGAGTTGGAGTGACTTTTTTCAAAATATTTGGTGTCTTGTTCCTGAATATAGGCACTGTCCAAGAGCATCAGGTGAGCAAGTTTTTTGGTGGCTTCGGTGCAATAAATCACGCCTTTAAATCCTTTTTTAACCAAGTGAGGCAAATTTCCAATGTGGTCCACATGAGCGTGCGAGACCAGCACCGCATCGATTGAAGAAGGATCGTAAGCAAAATTCTGATTTTTTTCAAAGGCAATCTGTCGATGGCCCTGAAAAAGGCCACAATCCATCAAAATCCGTTTCCCATTCACTTCCAATAAATGTTGAGAACCGGTGACTTCTAAGGCTGCGCCGTAGCTGGTGAGTTTCATTTTTGTTTTATATTAATTATTTCGATTGTGGGCCGGATAGTGGACCGCATGGTGGATTTCAACAATTCGGCCTACTATTCGGCCCACTATGCGTTTCTAACGAGTAGCAATATAATTCGCCAAATCGACCATTCTACAGCTATAACCCCATTCATTGTCATACCAGGCGAGGACTTTGACCATGTTTCCCCCAATCACCATGGTGTTGGAGGCATCCACGGTGGAAGAGTGGGAATCCATTTGAAAATCTTTGGAGACCAAGGGGCGTTTTTCGACTTGTAGAATAGTGGGAATTTCTTTGGATCTAGCTTCAAATGCTGCATTCACTTCTTCGGCGGTCACGTCTTTTTCCAAATTAACTGTCAAATCCACTAATGATACAGTAGGCAATGGAACTCGGACAGAAAGACCCGTGAGTTTTCCTTGAAGTTGAGGAAGAACTAATCCCACGGCTTTAGCTGCCCCTGTCGAGGTGGGAATCATGCTTTGTATGGAACTGCGAGCTCGGCGTAAATCCGCATGAGGGAGATCTAAAATCCGTTGATCGTTGGTGACGGCATGAATGGTGGTCATGATGCCATTTTTAATCCCGAATGAATCTTGCAACACTTTGGCGATGGGTGCCAAGCAATTGGTCGTACAACTCGCGTTGGAAAGGATATTGTGTTTTTCTGCATCATAAATCTCTTCATTCACGCCCATACAAATATTGGCATCCGCGAGCCTATCTCCTTTGGTGGGGGCAGAGAGGATGACTTTTCTGGCACCTGCTTTGATGTGCTTTTCCAAATCTTCAACTTTTTCAAAAAATCCGGTGCATTCCAAAACCAATTCCACTCCCAAATCTTTCCATGGCAATTTTTCTGGATCTCGCTCGGATAAAATTTTAATGGTTTTTCCGTCCACAATCATCTCACCTCCCTTGACTTCTACGGTGCCGGGATAGCGGCCATAAGTCGAATCGAACTGAAAAAGGTGGGCTAGGGTGGCAGGGTCGGTCAAATCATTGACTGCAACCACTTCTAAATGATTCTCAGACTTCATGATGCGATGAAGGATCTGACGTCCAATGCGGCCGAAGCCATTGATGGCAATTTTCATAGGGGGTTTTTTGTTAGTTTCTTTCCTTCAATTATACTCTTTTTTGGTCTTGGGATCAAATTTTATTGCTATTTAGCCATTCTTCTCGACCAATGGCGGCTTGCTTTAAAATTCTACTCAATAAATCCACGCTGATGTCCGTTCTATGAGGGTTAGGAATGGTTATATCTAAACTACCCTTACTCATAAAGAGATGCTTTCCTCCTGAAAAAGGACCTTCAAATCCAAAAGATCTCAATTCTTTTATCAAGGCTTTCAATGAAATAGGTTTCAATCCACTCATCTAACAGATGCTATTAATTTATTCAGATCATATTTTTCTGTGGTAGGAATAAATGTCCCCTTTCTTATTTTAAGAATAAGCCATTCTTCTAGCACTTCTTGCAAATTTTTTTTGCACTCAAACATTGTTTTGCCTTGAGCCCATACTCCTTGAAAGCCAGGAATTTCAGCATAGTAGGGAAATTCGTCTTTGATTTTCTCTATTTTAGCTAGTTTTATGGCTGCTGATATGAATTCGGTGATCATAATATTATTCTGATTAGAGATAAATTATAGCAGATAAATTAAAATCAATGAAGCATGGCTCAGTAAAACAACGAGCTCACCGACTTATCCTCCGCGATGCTTTGAATGACGGAGCCGATGAGAGGGCCGAGGTTGATTTGGACGAGGCCTTCAAACTCTTTATCTTTGGTGATGGGGAGGGAATTGGTGACCACGACTTCTTTGAATTTGGCTTGAGACAATCTTTCTTGTGCCGGGCCAGAAAAAATCGCGTGGGTTGCTGCTAAATAAATATCTTGGTTGGCGCCTCCTTTGAGCAGGGCTTCCTGGGCAGCCATCACACTTCCTGCGGTGTCGATCATGTCGTCGTAAATGATGCAGGTTTGATTCTCCACATCTCCCACGACATGAGTGGTGACAGCTTGATTGTGAGCGGGGCGGCTTTTGTGGAGGATGGCAAGATTGGCTCCCAAATAGTCGGCGAACTTTTTAGCATTTTTAGCTCCCCCGGCATCGGGTGAAACGACGGTGAGATTTTTCAATTCCTTTTTTTTGAAATGTTCGGCAAACAATTTATGAACCATGATGTTGTCTAGGGGAACATCAAAGAAGCCTTGGGTTTGGTCGGCGTGAAGCTGAAAGGTGATGACGTGGTCGGCACCACTTTTTACGATTAAATCGGCCATGAGTTTGGCACTGATGGGCTCTCGGGGGGCATGCACTTTATCCTGGCGGGCATAGCCGAGGTGGGGGATGATGACGTGTACTTTTGTTCCAAAGGATTGTTTGACGGTGTTGATCATCAAAAAAAGTTCCATCAGGTCTTCATTCACCAATTGATCGCGGCAGGTTTGAACTATAAAAACTTCTTTGCCTCGCACGGTTTCTTCGAGAGAGACGTATTTTTCTCCGCAAGAAAATCGAGTGAGCTGAATTTTACCTAGGGGTTTTTGAGCTGCTGTGGCGATCGATTCGGCTAATTCTGGGTGAGATGAGCCACTGAAGATGGCGTAGTTGCTGAGAGACATAGTGGGGGAGTTATTGTCTTAATTTTATCAATTATTTTTCTTGACGGAAAGCCAGTTTTGAACTAGATTAGGAACCTTATGCATGTGTCCATTGTACCTATTAATTTTATAAAAATGATATCAGGATTAAGACTTCCTTCATTTGAAATTCAGTCGTTTGACCCCAAAGCCAGAACTGCAATTTTAGAATTATTTTCAGGGAAAAAAGGCCCATTCGAACATAATATTCCTTTGGGTGCCCATCAAGTTCGTTTAAGAATCAAGCCTTGCGAAGCCGAAGGAGGCTTTGAAATTAAAGCGGTTAGTGCTGTGTATGATGAAATGGAACCTTCCTTACGCTACTACTCTCTCAATGACTTGACGGCTGAAGGGGCAAGTGATCCCGAAGCCACTGCTCAGGCCATTCAAAATGTTCTTGCTGAGGTCCATAAGCTTTTAAACGATTATTATCGTGAAATTTCCTTTGTTGCTGAAATTCTTACTGACCTGCCTACCTTAACTACAGAATTGATGAATAATTTTGGGCGCTCGTTAAGAGGAGGTGCCTTAAATGCCACTTTACTTGAAAAAACTGGATCCTATGTGCGTAATGAGCGAGCGGTCCCAACTATAAAAACAATTCGTCCCCTTCCTTTAAGTGATTCCCAAAGCCTTGAATATAGAGAAGATGCAAATCAAATAATTATTGATCTGTTAACTTATGGATCGAGTTATGTCGTGGCAAAAAAAGTATTCATTTTTCCCAAACAGGAAGTGGGAGATCGAATAAATTGGGATCAAGTTAGTGTAAATGAACGTTATGCACCTGCAGAAGTCCCGCAAGAAAAGTTACAAGAGTATTTAAATGATTTAGCTTTGCATTTAGCTCAATGGACTATAAAACGTGAAGCCCAATTGGCTAGAGAAGAAGTACTGCGTGAACGAAGAGACGCCCTTCTCAGGTGTTTGTCTATATACGATGCACTAAAAAGACCACCTATCAAGAATGCTGTGGAAGCGTATGAAGCTTCTAAATATTAATAAAATTCATTATCAGACCTAAATTCTAGTCTTAATTTGACCACTTTCATTTCAGGGGGGTTGGTTTTTTCATTATTCACATTTAAAAAATCCCAACTTTTGGTTTGGTTAGGATTTTTTAAATCAAGAATAATTAGTTATGTAGTTCTTGGAGGTATAGGAATAGCACAGACATCTGGAAGAAGAGTTTCACCCTCGAGCGCTTCACAAGCATCACTAAAACCTTTACAAGTACCAAAGCAAACACAAACCATGTAGCCAGTCTTTGCGGCATCACATATTATTTCATCAGCTCTTTTGCTTGAATTACTTTTACCCAAAAGTATTTTTAATGCAGTTTGGGCATCTGTGCTAGAGCTGGTTGAAGCTGCAGAGGTATTTTCCATAGGAAAAAATAGAATGACTGCCGTTAGCATCATGGATGCTAAAATTGAAAGTTTTTTCATACCAAATATAGGTTAAATTATTAAAATTTGTTTAAAGTTTAACAATTTAACCCTATCCTAACAAGTTTTTCATTTATTTCAAAAATACTTCTG
>CAZNDI010000008.1:0-21036 GCA_964571805.1 uncultured Candidatus Peribacteria bacterium | reverse complement strand
CTTGGGAGCCTGGTGGTTTTATTATAAATTGGGCTATACGAGCATTCATCTTCCCAAAGTAGGTGATTTTGACATTGGAATTTGGTACATTCCCCTCTTCATTTTAGTGATTGTCTCCACCGCAAATGCGGTCAATATCACGGATGGCCTAGACGGATTGGCGGGAGGATTGCTCTTACTAGCCTACGCCGCCTTCGGAATCATTGCCTTTGCCAAAGGACACTTTGTTTTAACTATTTTTTGCGGTCTGATGATGGGAAGCCTAATGGCTTTTTTATGGAACAATGTCCCTCCAGCAAAATTTTATATGGGCGACACGGGTTCACTGGCTTATGGAGCCACTTTAGGCGTAATTGCCATGATGATCGACTCCCTACCTGTTCTGATCATTGTAGGAGGCATTTTTATCATCGAAACCCTTTCTGTGCTGATTCAATTGACGAGTAAAAAATACTTCAAAAAAAAGGTCTTTCTGATCGCCCCTTTACACCATCATTTTGAAAGAAAGGGATGGGGTGAGGCCAAGGTCACCATGCGTTTTTGGATCATCGGCTCAATCTTTGCGGTCGCCGGAGTGATCATTGGACTATTGGGAATGGGCATTCATTATGACTAAATGATTGACTTTCATAGGTTTTTTGCTAAACTTCACCTTAATCCGAAGGAGGGGCGGAAATGAATCTCAACATCTCTCATTCGGTCGACAATTCGGATAAAACACTTAACTTTTCGGTCTCATGAAAGAGCTACCTTTTTACCTAACCTATGATGACGTCCTTCTCCTCCCTCAGTATTCTGAGATTTTACCGAGAGAAGTCGATACCAGTAGCTTTTTAACGAAACGCATTAAATTGAGCATCCCTTTGATCAGTGCTGCCATGGACACGGTCACTGAGCACGAACTAGCGATAAAAATGGCTTTGTATGGAGGGATTGGAATCATTCACAAAAATTTAAGCCCCGAGGAACAAGCCGAAGAGGTGGATTTAGTGAAACGCTTTGAAAATGGCTTCATCAAAAACCCCATGTGTGCCACCCCCGAAGACACCATCGAATCGATTTACCAAATTCGTAAGAAGTACGGCTATAAAGCTGTTCCCATTACTGAGAATGGGAAAACAGATGGGAAATTAGTAGGTTTCATCACAGCCAACGATTACTTCATTCATAAGCACGCCAAAAAAAAGGTGAAAGACAGAATGACCAAGGCTAGCGAATTGTTTATGGCCATAGAAGGGATTTCTTTGAGTGAGGCCAATGACCTGCTGGAAGAAAGTAAGCATAGCAAATTGTTGATCGTGAAAGATAAAAAATCCATGCAATTGAGAGGAATGGTGACTCGAAGAGACATTGAAAAAAATAAATTATATCCAGATGCCTGCAAGGATAAAGAAAAAAGATTGCGTGTCGGTGCTGCCGTGGGACCAGCAAAAAATATGGAAGAGCGGGTAGAAAAATTAGTGAAAGCAGGGGTCGACGTATTGGTCGTTGACACCGCTCATGGCCATTCGAAAGGAGTGATTGAAACCATCGAGTACATCAAAAAAAATTATGGGAAAATTGATGTGATCGGAGGAAATGTTGCCACTGCAGAAGCCGTAAAGGACCTCATCAAAGCCGGAGCTGACGCCGTGAAAGTGGGCATTGGCCCAGGTTCCATTTGTACCACTCGGGTAGTGACAGGAATTGGTGCCCCTCAATTCACGGCCGTCCAAGAATGCGCCAAAGAAGGAAAAAAACATGGCATCCCCATCATCGCTGATGGAGGCATCAAGCTTTCGGGAGATTTAGCCAAGGCCATGGCGGTAGGGGCCTCCTCTGTGATGTTAGGCTCACTATTTGCGGGCACCAAAGAAAGCCCAGGTGAACTGATTTATCATGAAGGCAAGACCTTTAAAGCTTATCGTGGGATGGGAAGTTTAGGAGCAATGTCCGGGGGAGGAAAAGAGCGTTATGGTCAAGCGGACATTAAAGATGAAACCAAATATGTGCCCGAAGGAATAGAGGGTCAAATTGTATATAAGGGGCCTGTGGCGCATGAAATTTTCCAGATGGTGGGGGGTCTACGTTCAAGTATGGGCTATGTAGGAGCCAAAGACATTGCCACCTTCCAGAAAAAGGCTAAATTTGTCCAAATCACAAATGCAGGACTCAAAGAAAGCCATCCTCACGACGTGATGGTGATCAAAGATGCCCCCAATTATAAGAAGACAAGTTAAAGTGACGAGCCAGTGGAATTCACTTTATTGCGCCGAGCTTTTATATACTCAAATACAGCTGGGGAGAGAGAGATGAAAATGATAGCCAAGACAACAATTGAAAAATTTTCCTTAACTATGGGAAGTGTGCCAAAAAAATAACCTGCACCTGTCATCAATAAAACCCAAAGTACAGCACCGATAAGATTATAAATAAAAAATTTCTTATAGTTCATTGAGCCAATGCCGGCAAAAAAAGGTGCAAACGTTCTGAGAATAGGGAGAAATCTGGCCAATATAATGGCTTTTCCACCCTGTTTTTCAAAGAAAGCTTGAGTACGAAGCAGATACTCCTTTTTAAAGAATCGTTGATACTTTGAACCAAAGGCTTTTGGTCCAAGGTACTTTCCAATTTGATAATTCACCAGATCACCCAAAATAGCAGCCACAAGGAGAACAAAGAATAGAGGGAAAAATGAAAAAGAACCTGTGGCAGCCAAGGCTCCTGCCGCAAATAAAAGCGAATCTCCGGGGAGAAAGGGGGTGACTACCAAACCTGTTTCACAAAATACAATAAGGAATAAAATGGCGTAACTCAAAACCCCATAGTTTTGAATCAATTCCGAAAGATGTTGGTCTAAATGCAGAAAGAGATCGATCAAGTGTTGCATGGATTGGGGGAGGTAAATTATCCAGCGACAGGGAAGCCGAAGTTCATGATGATGACAGCTCCAAAAAGTAAAAGACAAAGGATGAAGATGGATAGCATCCAGCCAAAACTTCTCATTTCATCCGTCTGATCGAAATTGAGCTGAAGAGTGAGTGTAGTCCCGCCGTATAAGAGGGCAATGAAAGCAAAAGGAAGATCTAAAATTCGCATCAAGGAAAGGAAAAAATCTGCCAAGTAGCCGTTTCGAAGGGCTAGAACCATAGCCACATAGAAAAAGGCTAAGACAAAAAACCAAAAACTGCTGGCATCCTGTAAGTTTTTTAGTTTGTACATCTTCTGATTGAAGATTAAAGTTAAATATCAGTAATAATCGTATTTAATTTATACACTTTTCACAACAAAATTCCAAGAAGGAAGGCTGCCTTAAAGATACCTAAATATTTTAAATACGAATTTAAGCAAATGATCCTGAAACTTGGTTTTTTTCTTTTTGGGCAATCTCTTGAAAATATATGGCTTCTTCGTAATTTTCAGTTGGGCCTGTAGGCTGATTTTCAATACCTAAAGGACTGGATTTTTCTATTTTAAGCTCCCGATCTTCTACCCTACTGGCGGAAGGGATTTTATCTTGGCTATCAGGCTTCAAATTAGCTTCAGGGTATTGCTCAGATTTGCCAATAAATAAAGCAGGATCTGAATGCCTGTACATTAAAGCTTCTGCTTCAAAAAAATGCTTCACCGTAATGGGTTTTCCTGAAATAGAAACTGAATTCATACTACCTAAAAGTAAATCCCTTCCATTTACTGTCCAACCATATCTTTCTTTATTAGCGGAAGTGATTGCGATATAAGGTTTTTCACTAATCCCTTTTGATTCCAAATAAGCATAAAGCTTGAGTACATAATCGTAAGCAAAACAAGTATCACCTATTAAATTGATATTTTTAATATTACCTGAGGCGATTAAAGCATTCCCTAATTCCATATAATCAATGGAATTAGGATGATTTTCCAAAGAATGATCGAGGTCATCTACTTGATTTTTCGAAAACCCCCAATTTTCAGGGCTTCCATGTCCATTAAAAAGAATGGTTGTAGGGCCTTTTGATTTAATGATGGCCTTAAGTATTCTTTCTTTAGCTAAATTTTTACCATTCTTCATTTCAGGGCCTTTTTCATTAGCCAAAATGTTCCCTTTTTTCCCACCGCTTCTATAGTAGATATCTCTAAGAATTGATTTATTGTTAAAAAAAATTCCTTCATGAGTAAATAAAATCAATTTTGTCGAGGGTCCAAAGAGTTCACGATTTTCTACCTTCTCCCATTGTTCCAAAATAGATTTTCCTGAATTTTCGACATTAATTTCATTTATAGGTAAATCATGCTCTTTTAATTCTCTATAAACTGCCTGGGACAAAGAAATAGCATTCATATAATTCATTTGACCGCTCTGCCCTCTTAATAAAGACTGAAAACTTTTGTTAAAAAAGATGGCTTTGAATTCAAACATAGGAATCGATATCAAAGCGAGCAACCGCTCTTCTCCTCTCTTATTTTTTTGATGGTGTGCCTCATTCATACCAGAAAGATATAAGGTAAATTCTTTCTGATTTAAAGGAAAATCTGTAGCTTGAATTTTTTCTGAAGGCTTATTTTCAGCCTTTTTTGCGAGACTAATATTTTCTTTATTTCGTCTTTTTAAAATTTTAAAATCGCTTCCAAACAATGCTCGGATTTCAGGATCTTTAAGCAAATTGGCTTTAAAATAAAAAGGATCTTCTTCTACAATTTTTTCAATGGCCTGATGTTTTAATGAGTCAATATTGTCAACAAATTTTTCAATTTTCCCAGAATACAATTTAATATATTCGATAAATTCTACAGGATTTTTTTTCAATAAATCATTACAAACAAAAGAGAGGACATTTTTAGCAAAGGGGAGGTCCTTAATTGCAGAAGGATAAACAGTCATTGGTCTTTCTTCAGCCAAAATCATCCACATCTTTTCACTACTTACTCCTAGTCCCAAGCTAATCTGCCAGTCTTGTAACTGATTTATTGCCTTCTTAAAAAATTTTGGGCCATAAGGTTGATCAAAATAACTATGGGCATAAGTAACCAAACCCTGAGGAAAAAGCTGAACACCTTTTATGACTGCTGCTTCTAAAATTTCATTCCAATTAGGTAAGTGCTTCAATTCATCCGCCTCTATTAAAATAGCCAAAGGCTTTTCTGTTGCCACAATCATTAATATTTCCTGAGTATGAGGATCATTTTCTTTAAAATTTAAGCGCACATCATGAGCATCTACCTCCTTGAGAGCTTTTTTAAAAACAGTGATCCCATAAGGCTGATCGATATAAAGTGAAGCATAATTTACTACTTGCGAAGGATCATCTTTTGCAATTTTATTCACAGCCTTTTCTAAAAACTGATCTTTTTTAGGCCAGCCTTCAAAAGCATCAATTTGATAAAAAATGGCAATGGGATTAGAATCTAAAGCACGTTTTGCAACAGTTTCGAATACAGAGGGATAGAAACTCGCCTTTTTACAACGACATTTTTTTAAAGCCATTAAAGCCATTCGCGGCTCAATTTTTGTGAGTGATTCCGGTGAAATCAGAATCAGGGTTGTAATTAATTCCGAATTATCAAGCATGAGTTGATGCAAAAAGTTCTCAAATTCTTTTAGATTTTTTCTCAAATCCTTCTGGCAATCTTCATTTTTTAAAAGATCTTCAAAATCTTTAAAGCGATTCGCAAAAGCTACAGCATCAATAAGCTTATCACCTTTATTTATAATTTTATCGGGGTCTGTATCCACCGGCTGAAGACCTCGGACATCTTCTATATTTGAATCTAAACCTGTCTCAAGCATATTGTAATCTTCAAAAATGAGATATTCTTATTATTTTAACATAAATTAGCTAAAGATTCAAGTTTATAAGCGCTTAAATTTGAGCTATAGTCCTTGATGTAACCTAAATAATATGGCGCTTAACGCAGATGACATCAAACACATCGCCAAACTGGCTAAATTAGAGCTGACTGATGCAGAAATTGAAAAGTTTTTGCCTCAGCTCTCTCGAATTTTGGAAATGGCTAAAATGTTGGATGAAGTGGATACAAGTAAAGTTCAGCCCATAGCTCAAATTACCGGAATCGACAACATGGTTTATGAAGATGTGGTGAACACCTTCCCCCACCCCGAAAAACTCCTTGCCCAATCTCCACAGGAAATTACCGGAAACATGATCAAAGTAAAAAATATCTTTTGAGCGGTAAGCGGTAAGCGATTAGCGATAAGCTAGCCGCTCTCCGCTAGCCGCTCTCCGCTTAATTATGATTGATTTATCCATCGTTCAAACCAACAAAGCCCTTAAAGAAAAAAAGTTCACCGCCAGTGAACTCACTCAAGCCTATTTGAATCGCATTGAACAGACGAACGACAAACTCAACGCCTTTGTAACAGTGACGAAAGAAGTGGCCTTGAGCCAAGCGAAGCAAATCGATGAAAAAGGTGATTTTTCTAGCCCCCTGGCGGGCATTCCCATGAACCTTAAAGACATCATTTGTACGGATGGAATCCGAACGACGGCTTGTTCAAAGATTTTAGAAAATTTTGTGCCCCCTTACAATGCTCATGTCTATGATCGCCTTTTGGGTGCTGGGGTGGTTTTGCTCGGAAAAACCAATACCGATGAATTTGCGATGGGATCAAGTACGGAAAATAGCTATTTTGGCCCCACGAGGAATCCTTGGAATTTAGACTATGTAGCCGGGGGGTCTTCGGGAGGACCCGCAGCCAGTGTCAGTGCCGATTTATCAGCATTTAGCATTGGAAGTGATACTGGCGGCTCGATCCGTCAACCTGCCAGCCTTTGCTCTTTGGTAGGCCTAAAAGTCACTTACGGCCGAGTGCCTCGCCACGGCTGTATGGCTTATGCTTCTAGTTTTGATACCATTGGGCCTTTTGCAAAAACTGTGGAAGATGCGGCTACAATTTTACAAGTGATTGCAGGACAATCCGAAAAAGATGCCACCACCGTGGACCGAAGTGTTCCTGATTATTCAGAATTCTTGAAACGAGACCTGAAGGGAATAAGGCTCGGTATTCCGAAGGAATATTTTGCGGAAGGGGTGGAAAAAGAAATTGTGGAGGGGATAATGGAGGCCGTGGAGACATTAAAAAAACTAGGAGCGGAGATCATGGAAGTCAGTTTACCCTTAACGAAATATGCCATTCCCACCTATTACCTTTTGGCTAAATCGGAAGGCAGCACGAATATGTCTCGTTATGATGGGATTAAATATGGACATACCACAGATCAAGCCAAAGAATTGGAAGAAATTTACATGAAGTCTCGCTCAGAAGGGTTTGGCGACGAAGTGAAGCGGACGATCATGATTGGAACCTATGCCCTGAGTGCCGGCTATTATGATGCATTTTATTTGAAAGCTGCCAAAGTTCGAGCCTTGATCAAACAGGAATTTGAAGAGGTCTTTAAGACCTGTGATGCCTTGATCACGCCTACTTCGCCTATTCTTCCCTTTAAGGTTGGCGAGAAAGCCTCAGATCCTCTTGCCATGTACATGGCTGATATTCTAACCACCCCCATCAATTTAGCGGGTGTACCTGCCATGTCTATTCCCGCTGGCTTTAGTCAATCAGGCCTACCCATGGGGATGCAAATCATCGCCAATCAATTTGAAGAGGGAAAATTATTTCATGTAGGGCATGCCTTTGAACAAGCAACAGAATGGCATCTCAGAAAACCCAAATTTTAAATTTAACCCTCATCACAAACAGTGAATTATTACGAAGAATCCCTCAAACTCCATGCTTTAAAAAAGGGAAAAATTGAAGTCATATCAAAAGTTAAAATAGAAACCAGGGATGATTTGAGTTTGGCTTACAGCCCAGGAGTGGCCGAACCTTGCCGAGCCATAGCCAAAAATCCGGAGGACATTTATAAATATACAAGCAAAGGAAATATGGTGGCTGTCGTAACAGACGGCACAGCGGTCTTAGGCTTAGGAGATATTGGCCCCGCTGCAGCCCTTCCTGTTATGGAAGGAAAAGCCATTTTGTTCAAAGAATTTGGAGGCGTGGATGCCTTTCCTATTTGCTTGGATACTAAAGATGTCGAAGAAATCATTCGAACCGTTAAATTGATTGCCCCGGGTTTCGGGGGGATCAATCTAGAAGATATCTCCGCTCCAAGATGTTTTGAAATCGAACAGAGACTAATTGAAGAATTAAATATTCCCGTGTTTCATGATGACCAACATGGCACAGCCATCGTGGTTTTGGCAGGATTGATCAATGCTCTCAAGCTGACGAACCGAAAATTTGAAGAGATCAAAGTTGTCGTAAACGGAGTGGGGGCAGCAGGGGTGGCGATCACAAAGCTATTGATCCGCTATGGCGTAAAAGCGGAAAACTTTTTGTTATGTGATAGCCAGGGAATCATCTATAAGGGCCGAACAGACTTGAACCCCGTGAAAGAAGAACTCGCCTCCATTACAAACGCTCAACATCTTTCTGGGGGTTTAAAAGAGGCAATGGTCAATGCTGATGTATTCTTGGGTGTCTCTCAAGCCAAATTAGTGACGCAAGACATGGTCAGATCCATGGCCAAAGACCCCATCATTTTCGCCATGGCCAACCCTGAGCCAGAAATCCTACCCGCCGAAGCCCTAGCTGCAGGAGCCGCCATTGTGGCCACAGGAAGGAGTGACTTCCCGAATCAAGTGAACAATGTTCTCGGTTTTCCTGGAATTTTTAGAGGTGTCTTGGATGCCGGAATTCGAATCATTGATGACAAAATTAAAATCGCCGCAGCTGAGGCCATTGCCAATCACGTCAAGAATCCTACTAGAGAAGAAATCATCCCTAGTCCTTTGGATAAAGGCGTGGCAAAGGCCATAGCAGAAGTGATTAAATCCTTAGATTATTGAGGAAAGACTACTACCCTTTTCGTAAGTTTTAACATATCAATGAAAACGAGAAAGTTTTTAACCGTAGAAAGAAAATATGACGCCTTTCCCGTTCCAAAAGAGCTGAGAGCTCAATTGGAACTTAAACTTGAAGAATATAGAACGCGCCTGCAATCGATTTTAGCGGTTCATCTGTTTAAAACAGAAAGTGACTCTAAGCTTCGGAAAAATCATCCAACAAAATCTTATCGGGACGCACTTTACAAAATAATGATTCTAGAAATAGCCTTGAGAGAGGAGGCAATCAGTTATCCCTTTGCCGTAAGCGAAGTGAAAAAAATAGGCATCAAAATCAATGAAAAACAGTTCAGAGATGCTTATGAAATCATCAGAGACTATTGCCTCGGTGCTCTGGCCTTACCTGAAATTGAAAGGGAAGAAAAGGATTCTGAGTTATAATGAATACAACTAAAAAATCCTTATGAAAAAAATTGTTTTCATCCAAAGCAGCTTATCGCTGCATTCCAAATCCTTTCTATTACTCCAAAAAGTCAGTGAAATGGCTAAAGAAAAAAGCTTCGCAACTGAATTTTTAGACTTAAGAACCTTGGATCTTCCTTTTTGTGATGGTCGAGCTTTGTCGGATTACCCTCAAGAACTTCACCCAATTTACGAGCAAATTGAAAAGGCAGATTATCTCATTTTTGGAGCAGCAATCTATTGTCATTCAATTTCTGGTGTGCTTAAAAATTTCATCGATCTCTTCAGCAAAGCTTTCAAGAATAAACGCTTTGGAGTATGCGCCGCTGCAGGCTCAAAAATGTCTTATCTTGCCACCGCAGACCTCGTCAGAATTTTGGGCTACGAAGCCAGTGCCACAGGAATACAACCCATGGTTCTAGTCGATAAAAATGACTTTAAGGACAATGAGATCATCAACCCCACGATCATTGAAAGGATGGAGCGAATGCTCACATCCTTAACGGATTAATTCTGTGATTCATCATTAGCTGAGGCATTTCTCAAAAATGTTTTTTAAGAATATTAATTTAAATTAGCATATATTAATCTTTTTTTCATCCTTAATATATGCTAAAATAGAATCATGACAAACTATATTTCCAGCACAGAAGCCGCAAAAATTTTAAAAGTCAGTTCCGTGACCATCTTCAACATGATTCAAGATGGACGAATAAAGGCGATTAAAGTGGGCAGAAATTACATCATTGATAAAACCCTTTTACAAGAAAATTTCATTGCTGATTACAAGAAAATTATTTTGCCAATCCTTAAGAAACATGGCGTCGTTAAAGCTGCAATATTTGGCTCTACAGTAAGAGGTACGAGACGAAAGAATTCAGATTTAGATTTGTTGGTTCAAATGAAAGTGAAAGGATTACTCGAACGAGTGTGTTTAAAACGAGAGCTAGAAAAAGCTATTCACCAAAAGGTAGATTTGGGAACCTTTGGAGGAATCTACCCAAAACTCAGAGATCATATTCTTAACGAAGCTATTTACATATTATGAAAAAAAATCCACTTATGTTCGTAAGCCATATTCTCGAAAGCTTTGAATTAATAGAGGAATATGCCAAAAATGTAACAAAAGAAGCGTTAGAAAAAAATGAAATGAAAACTGATGCCATTGTCAGGCGTATTGAAATCATTGGAGAAGCAACCAAAAATATTCCCAATTCCCTAAAAACTATGTATCCAGATATTCCCTGGAAGGACATGGCAGGAATGAGGGATATAATTATCCATCAATACTATGGGGTTGAGATAGATGAAATATGGAAAGTTATGAAAATTGACACGCCTAAAATAAAAAAAGAAATTAAACAAATTTTAAAAAACCTAGAAAATGAAGCAAAATCTGATAAAGTATTTCCAGATTCCAAATTAAAATGAACCTCAACGTCCAATTCTGCGGCCTCGACTTCCCCAACCCCACTGTGGTGGCTTCGGGTTATTTAGGCGTAACCGCTTCAAGCTTGGCCAATTGCACAAGGCAAGGCGCAGGAGGGGTAACCGGTAAAACCCTTTTCATGAACGAACGACCAGGCCATCCTAACCCCACCATTCTCACCTTTCCAGGAGGGATCATCAATGCCGTGGGACTTTCGGGAGAAGGGATCATTTCAGCAAAAAAAGAATTTGAAAAGTATAAAGCCCTTTCCCCAGATAATCCCATCATTGGGAGTATTGGAGGGCATGGATTAGATGAACTCGTGGAAGTGGCAAGAATCATGAATGAATATCCAGTAGACATGCTGGAACTCAATTTCTCATGCCCCAATGTCGACGGAGAGATGGGGCGACCGATTGCTTGCGATCCCCTACTCACCGCTGAAGCCACCAAAGCCGTTCGAAAAGTCGTCACCAAACCTTTTTCAGTCAAAGTTTCTCCTAATGTTTCAGACATTGCCTTGGTCGCCAAACATGCTGAAGCCAATGGAGCGGATGCGATCACGGCCATCAATACCATGGGTCCCGGCATGGTGATCGACATTCAGATGCGACGTCCTATTCTTTCCAACAAAACCGGAGGCGTTTCTGGACATGCCATCAAACCCATTGCCGTCCGCTGTGTATGGGACATTTATCGGGCCGTCAAGATTCCCATTATTGCGACTGGAGGAATCATCAATGGAAAAGATGCCATCGAAATGCTCATGGCTGGAGGAAGCTTACTAGGAATCGGTTCCGCTATCATGTACCACGACATGAAATGCTTCGACATGATCACCGACAAAATCCGCGAGTTTATGAAGGAAGAAGGCTTTACTGATGTTTCTGAATTAGTTGGATTGGCCCATGAAGAAGGGTTTGATCGAGACAAATTGGCCAAGAATTTTTCTTAATTTAACAGAAATTGGAGTGCTGTTCGATAACTGGCTTACCGCTCTCCGCTTACCGCTTACCGCTTAAAATATGTCCCTACCCTTAGTCTTCAAAGTTGATGAAATCCGTCAGGAATCACCCAACTTAAAAACCTACATTTTCAAGCATAATATCCGGGCAAAATCGGGTCAATTTGTGATGGTATGGATGCCTGGAGTCGATGAAGTGCCGATGAGTATTGGTTGGCAGACGGACACAGAATTTCATGTGGGCATTGCAGACGCGGGTGATTGCACCCATGCGATTCATGAACAGATCAAAGTGGGCGATAAATTGGGTTTACGTGGGCCTTACGGCACGAGTTTTGATTATAAAGACTACGATCATATCATTTGTGTAGGAGGGGGCTACGGGACGCCGCCAATGGTGAACCTGTCTCAACGGGCCACGGAACTGGGGAAGAAGGTGACGGTGATCCAGGGGGCCAGAAGCGCCGATTATTTGATTTACGAGGACCAGTTCAATGCATTGGGCGTGGAACTGATGTTTTCAACGGACGACGGGTCAAAGGGTCATCATGGCTATTGCACTGACGTATTGGAGGAATATTTAAAAAAGGCGGACAAGACGAATAAAATCTGCGTCTATACGTGCGGTCCAGAAAAAATGATGATGAAGGTGGCGAAGATTGCCGAGGAGCACGGCGTGGGTTGCCAGGTGAGCTTGGAGCGCTACATGAAGTGTGGTTTCGGGATCTGCGGACAGTGTTGTATGGACGATTCAGGGATTCGTATTTGTAAAGATGGCCCGGTGATCACAGGGAAATATGCTTTGGAGCACCCGGAATTTGGCAAGTATGCGAGAAAGAAGTCGGGGGCAATAAAAGAATAAAAAATTGCAAAATAGAATAAAATAAGCTAAAATAGGAAACCCATCAAAATAGAATAGAAACCCTATGCCAACCAGATTCTTTAAAGACCGCATCATCGCTTACAAAAAAGGTGAGAAATATCTCGCAGTTTCTTTGGAATTCGATTTAATGGCCGATGGGAAAACCATAAAACAATCTTTGGATCGTCTCCATGATGCCACCTCGGGCTATTTGCAAGTATGCTGTGAAGACAACGAAACCGATGAAGAAATCTATCGCCAAGCCCCAAAAAAGTACCAAGATTTATATAAATTATTCGTTGAATTAACTGAAAATAAGAAAAAAGATGAGAATGAAAAGAAAAAAGAGCGAGCCTTCCTCAAAAAAGAAACCCAAACCGCCCAATACACCTACTCATCTCGAAATTTAACGCATGCCTAAAATTAGACCCGTCAAACCGAAAGAATGTCAAAAAGTAGCCATCTCTTTAGGGTTTAGCTATAAGAATACCATTGGAGATCATAAGCATTTTAAGAAAAAAGGGCTCGGCAAAGTAACGATTCCTTTATACGACGAAATTTCAGGAGACCTTTTTGGTTGGATTTGCAAACAGATGGGAATCTCTAAAAATAAATTTTTCGACATATTAGATAAAAAATAAACCCACAATATGTTATATTGGCATTAGAATTTAGCCCTTAATTTTTTATTTTATGATCAACTCAATGTGCTGCGGTGAAGGCGGAACATGCAAATGTGGAAATAACGGAGGTTGCGACTGTGGAGGAAAAAAAGTAGGAAAATAGTCATGTTTTCAGTGAGTAAGCTAAAAAAGGCCTCTTAGGCCTTTTTTAATATCGAATTTTGGCAGGCCCACCAGGATTTGAACCCGGACTAAAGGTTTTGGAGACCTGTGTGCTACCATTACACTATGAGCCTAAATTCTTATTTTGAGCCCAGTCACGATAACGAGACTGTCATAAAGTGTCAAGTTAAGCGAAAAAACTTGACTTTAAAAGTAAAATAGATAAGATACTTATATATTAAGACCCTTATTAAATGGCCTCGCGCACAAAAATTTTAGAAGAACTCTTTGAGAGCTTCCAAACCATCAAAAGGAATTTAGTGATGTGTCCAAAAAGCATGCACCAAAGCCATCGCATCACACCTTCGCAGTGGGCCTTGGTCAGAATCATCGCTCAAAAGAAACAATCCACCGTCAAGGAACTGGCTCAGCTCCTCTCCATCAGCTCGAGTGCTGCCACACAATTGATCGATGGCTTGGTCAAAGAAGGTTTTGTAATTCGAAAAGAAAGCATACAAGACCGTCGCTCCACCCTATTAACCCTCACCCCTGAAACAGAAGAAAAACTTCTTGAAATGAAAAAAGAAGCCCTTAGTCAATTGAATCTTATGTTTGAAATTTTAAGCGATGAAGAACTAAAATCATACCTTGAATTGAACCAAAAAATCTCAAAAAATATTAGCCCCAAATAACCCATTTGATTTAAAATGAAAGGAAAAAAATCAGGCGAAACCCCTCGTCCAAGTCTTTTTGCACTCCTCAAGCCCTATCGATTGGCTATTCTGATGCTAGTCCTTATCACCATTGGCATAAACGCGCTAAATCTTTGGTTGCCTAAAATCATTTCTCATGCCATCGACACCTTTGTGAAAGGATCTTTCGACTATCAGAGGATTATTTTTGAATTTCTGGGAATAGGGATCGTTATTTTTATCTTTACCTATCTTCAGAGCATCATTCAAACCTATGCCTCAGAAAAAGTAGCCAGAGACCTAAGGCGGGAACTTTCTACAAAAATTTCTGAACAGAATTATGCCTATATCGAACAAGTCACTCCAGCCAAATTACTGACAAATTTAACTTCCGATGTGGATGCGGTCAAACTCTTCGTGGCTCAAGCCATTTCAAGTATCATCGCCTCGGCTTTTTTGATTTTAGGGGCAAGTACGCTTCTAATTATGATCAATTGGAAATTAGGTTTAGCCATTTTAGGCGTGGTTCCTCTCATTGGGATTGTCTTCTATCTAATTCTCAGTCGAGTGAAGCATCTTTTTAAAAAAGCTCAAGAAGCCATCGATTGGCTAAATAAAGTCATCAATGAAAGTGTTTTGGGCGCGGCCTTGATCAGACTCTTAAATTCCGAAAAACATGAAAAAACTAAATTTCATAAAGCCAACACCGAAGCCAAAGAAATTGGGCTGAGGATTTTAAGACATTTTGCTGTACTCATCCCTGTGATTACCTTCGCCACCAATGCTGCCACGCTTATTATTCTTCTTTTGGGAGGACACTTGATCATCACTGGGAATATGAGCCTTGGAGACTTTGCAGCCTTTAACAGCTATTTGGCGATCTTAATTTTCCCCATTCTTTTAATCGGAATGATGAGCAATGTCATGGCTCAGGCCAACGCCTCTTACCTAAGGTTACAGGACCTACTCACTGCTCCAAAGAAAAAAGATGAAGGCCTCTTAAAAGGAGAATTAAAAGGAGACATGGCAGTAAAAAATATTAGAGTAACCTATGGCGAAAAAGAAATTTTAAAAGACATCTCCTTTGAGGTGAAGGCGGGGACAAAAACAGCCATCATTGGACCGACAGCTGCAGGTAAAACGCAATTGCTTTATTTGATGACCGGCTTGCTGGAAGCGAACTCAGGAACGATTGAATACGATGGGAAGCGCATAGATGAATACAATAAGGAACGATTGCATCAACAAGTGGGATTTGTTTTTCAAGACAGCATCATTTTTAACCTAACCGTTAGGGAAAATATTGCCTTTAGTAAAACAGTAACCGATGAAGCCCTTAAAAAAGCGATTGATACTGCTGAAATTTCCGATTTCGTAAACAACTTGCCTCAAAAATTAGATACAGTGGTCTCAGAGCGTGGAAGCAGCTTATCAGGTGGCCAAAAACAACGCATCATGCTCGCCCGAGCCTTAGCGCTCAATCCAAAAATTCTACTATTGGATGACTTTACCGCTCGGGTGGACACCAAGACAGAGAGAAAAATTCTGGATAATGTACATCAAAATTATCCGGAGTTGACCTTGATTTCGGTGACTCAAAAAATCGGCTCAGTCAAAAATTACGATAAAATCATTTTATTGATGGAAGGCGAGATTTTAGCCCAAGGAAGGCATGAAGAAATGATGAAGAATTCTCCTGAATATGTTCAAATTTATAATTCCCAAAAAAGCACCAATCAATATGAATTACGCGCTTAATAAAAATAATGAGGTTGGAAAAAATAAAGTCTCCGCCTGGACGTCTTTGAAAAAACTTGGCCCATTGTTGGCCAATGAAAAAAAGAATATTTTTCTTGCTTTTTTTGCCATCATCATCACCTCCGGCTCCACTCTCTTAGCCCCTATCATGATTAGTCATACAGTGGATAATTATATTATGACTAAAGATTTTAGAGGTATTTTAATTTTTTCAGGCATCCTTTTAGGCATCTTCCTTTTAGGTCTGATTAGTAGCTATTTACAAACCATCATCATGGGAGGTGTGGGTCGAAGAACCCTTTTCAACTTGAGAAATAAAATATTTCTAAAATTACAAGAATTGCCCGTCGTTTTCTTTAATCAAAATAAAGCAGGAGATTTGATTTCCCGAATCAACAACGACACTGATAAATTAAACCAGTTCTTTTCACAGGCTTTAATGCAATTCATTGGGAGTTTTTTTATGATTGTGGGAGCAGGTATTTTCCTCTTGAGTCTCAACTTAAAATTAGGTGCAGCCTCCCTTACTCCAGCACTTCTTGTTCTAATCATCACACAATTGATTTCAGCTTGGGTGAAAAAAAGAAATGCACAAAGTCTTAAAACAACCGGAGGGATGACTGGAGAAATTCAGGAAAGTTTGACGAATTTTAGAGTGATTGTGGCCTTTAATCGAATGGATTTTTTTAGAGAAAAATTCAATCAAGCGAATGAAATAAATTATAATGCAGCCGTGAAAGCGGGAATAGCCAACAATATTTTCACTCCACTTTATGGCTTAGCTTCTAATCTAGCTCAATTAGCCGTGATTGCTTATGGAATTTATTTGATCACAGGAGGAAATCTAACTCTAGGTCTACTGATTGCCTTTCTTCTATATGTGAATAGTTTTTATGCTCCTCTCCGACAGTTGGCTGCCGTGTGGTCTTCTTTTCAACTGGCTTTAGCATCTTTAGAGCGTATTTCTGAAGTCCTTGACCTTGAAACCAACTTGCCCGTCATTCCTAGCAAAAAAATTGAATCTAATTTAGCCTTAAGCTTTAAAGACGTCTCTTTTAAATATCCTGATGGGAAAGAAGTCCTCAAAGATATTAATTTTGATTTGGAAGCGGGTAAAACTTACGCCCTAGTCGGACCAACAGGAGGCGGAAAAACCACCACGGCTTCGCTTATGGCTCGCTTATATGACCCTACCACTGGGAAAATTTTATTGGATGGAAAAGATTTAAGGTCTTACACGGCCGATGAAAGAGCAAAAAAAATAGGTTTCATTCTCCAAGAACCTTTTTTGTTTACAGGAACAGTGAGAGACAATTTACTTTATAGCAATGAAACTTACTTTGATTATTCAAACGAAGAATTTGAAAAATTACTTGAAAGAGAAAACCTTACCAGACTTTTGGATCGATTTAATGACGGCCTGGAAACACCCGTTCAAAGCAGTGGGAACAGTTTAAGCTTGGGCCAGAAACAATTGATCGCCTTCATGCGTGCCGTTCTCAGAAAACCTGAAATTCTAATTTTAGATGAAGCCACCGCCAACATTGATACGATCACGGAAGAGCTTTTGGAAGAAATTTTGGATAAACTCCCTAAAACAACCACTCGCATCATCATTGCCCATCGCCTAAACACCATCAATAGCGCTGACGAAATTTTCTTCATCAACGAAGGTCAAATCACTTTGGCCGGATCCATGGAACATGCCGTGGATATGCTAATGAATAAGGAGCGGGAGAGTTGATTTTGTACTTTCAACCTCAGGGTTCAAATCAAGCTGAGAGCCCTCTGGGGCCGAGGAAATAGTTTCATTGATAATATTTTTCTCTTGAATTGGACCATAAACTACAGGTTGAGATTTTAATTCCTTAGGCTCTAAATCAATCTTTGGCGCATCCGGAGCGACAGGAATTTCTTGCTTAGCTACAGAGCTTTGAACAGGAACATTCTGAGCGATTGGAATCGAGGGAGAATTAACTTTCAAGCGGCTAGGGACATAAAGATCCTTAGTCGCTTTGGCGGCAGCCATCATTTGCTCATCAGTAAAATCGTTCACATAATCATCCACCACTTTCCCCTCTCGAATATTTTTGACCGCCTCCAAGGTATCATGCACATTTTGACTGATCGTAAGTGAACGAACAGGATAAGCGATATCAATCCCCGAAGCCATGAAAGCCGTAATGATGCGATGCTGCAAATTAGACTGAATATCGAGCCAATTTTTACTGCTTTCAATCCAAAAAAGAACGCGAATCGCAAAATTACTCTCATCTTCAATATTATCCAAAAGAACAGACGGCTCAGGCTCTTTGGCAATTTCTGAATATTGATTGAGTACTTCCCGAACCACCGCCATCCCCTTCTCCAAATCACTGTCCCAAGAAATATAAGTAAAAATCTCCAGGCGACGAAAAGGATTCGAAGTGTAACTCGTAATCTTTTCATTAATCATCTGTTGATTAGGAATGATTATTTTATGGCCCTCAAGAGACTGAAGCACAGTAACCCGAGTATCAATACTCGAAATCGTCCCTGTCGTCCCCGCCACCTCAACCAAATCACCAATACTCACATGTTTTTGAGCCAGCATCATAACACTAGCAATCATATTGCCAATAATGTCTTTGAGGGCAAAACCAAAGCCAAAACCGATTGCCCCCAAGACCACGCCCAATTCAATCCCGTTCAAACTCCCCGCAATCACAATTCCAATGGAAATAATAGCGATCTTAACGAGTCGATCCACTAAAACCAAAGCATTTTCGGGCATAGATTCACCTCTGGCTTTCATCAAGTAATTCGTCGTAGACTTACTCAAAGCCTTACCGATCATATAAAAAATAAAAAGGACAACAAGCCCCATGATCCAATTGTCCAGATGCGTCCAAATATAAAGGATAATGCCCCCCAAGGTCCCCGTAGAATCAGCCTCAGAAGCCTTTGTTGCACCCTGAGCTAAAGCATTGGGAATAAGATATTCAAACATTTTTTATATTTATACGTTTTAAATCTACGAATTATAGCACAAATAAGCCAAAAATACAATGTTTGTTCTTCAATATCATATTATGCCTCGAATTTGCTCTAAGAGACGCTAAATGCTATGGTTTAGATGAAAGAAAAAATAAAATTAAGCTCATTATTTTAAAAGCTTAAATTCAATCCATGAAAAAAAGTATTCTAGCCATCGGCTTTGTGTTTTTCCTAACAGCTTGCTCAAAATCAAATACAGATGATTTCAATCCCAATTCCATGTCAGGCATGCCTTGCCACAAAATGGGCGACAGCTATATGGGAAATTGTCAGTTTGATGAAAATGGAAATGTCATTATTCCTGAAAATACGGGAGAAAAGAGTCCAGGAATGATGGATTCAGGAGAAAATTTCTCTCAAGACACAAAAGACTTACCCGAAGCGAAAACTTCTGAAATTGTAGAATTAAAAAATGGAGATGTCTTTAAAATGACAGCAGGCTACGTTAAACAAGAAATCGGGAATCAGACGATCAGAAGATTGGCTTACAATGGTCAAATTCCTGGCCCGCTCATCAAGGTAGAAAAAAATGCTGAAATCAGCCTAGAATTTAAAAACGATTTGAACCTTGAAACCACCCTTCATTCACATGGCGTGAGATTGGACAATGCCTTTGATGGAACACCCGAAGTCACCCAAAAAGCCATAAAGCCAGGTGAAAGCTTCACTTACAAAATAAAATTCCCAGATGAAGGTATTTATTGGTACCACCCACATGTCAGAGAAGATTATGCGCAAGAATTAGGCCTCTATGGAAATTACTCTGTTGAACCTGAAAGGGAAGATTATTGGACCAAAGTGGATCGGGAAGAATTTTTGATGTTAGATGATATTCTCATCAATGAAAATGAACCTAGTTTTAAAAAAGAATATACAGATCACTCACTGATGGGGCGCTTTGGAAATATCCCCCTCATCAACAATAAAGAAAATTTTACTCTGAAGAGCAAAAGGGGTGAGGTGATTCGTTTTTACATTACAAATGTTGCCAACACAAGAACATTTAACCTTCAAATGCCAGGAATAAAGTTAAAGTTAGTAGGAGGTGATTCTGGACGTATTGAAAAAGAAAATTTTGTAGATTCAATTTTAATTGGCCCTTCTGAGCGGTACGTTATAGAAGCCTATTTCCCTGATGAGGGAATTTTTGAAATCAATCATAAGACACCAGAAAAAATCTACCATTTAGGCCAAGTTTCAGTAGAAGAAGAATTAAAAGAAAAAACAATCCCTTCTTTTAGCACATTAAGAAAAAATAATGACTATGAAGCCATTCGTTCAGAAATTGATTCATGGCTGAAAAAACCTATCGATAAAAGCTTGAGACTTTCTATTGATATGAAGGGTATGAATATGGATATGGGGATGATGAAACACACAAGTAATGGAGATGGGATCGAATGGGAAGATGAAATGCAAATGATGAATCAAATGTCCACTTCAGACACAGTAAAATGGAAATTGATCGATGAAGAAACGAGTCAAGAAAATATGGACATAAATTGGAAATTCAAAAAAGGAGAAATAGTAAAAATAAAAATTTTTAATGACCCCAATTCAGTCCATCCGATGCAACACCCGATTCACTTTCATGGACAGCGATTTTTAGTCCTGACCCGTGACGGTATGGTGAATGATAACTTCCAATGGAAAGACACAGCTCTGATTAAAAAAGGTGAGACTGTCGAACTCTTGGTTGAAATGTCAAATCCAGGAAAGTGGATGACTCACTGCCACATTGCTGAACATTTGCACTCAGGGATGATGATGGGGTTTGAAGTGACCGAATGAATCGCTCGTAAATAAATTTTTCATCTTATACTATAGATCAAAAAACCTCTCAATGCATTGAGAGGTTTTTTATGAACTTGAGAAAAATCAAAAAAATGAAAACTATTTTTTAGCCTTCTTCACAACTTTTTTTGCTACTGGTTTTTTAGCAACTGTTTTCTTAGAAGCTGGTTTTTTAGCAACTGTTTTTACTGCTGGTTTTTTCATAACCATTTTCTTTACAACTTTTTTAACGACTGACTTCTTAGCAACAACTTTTTTTGCTACTGGTTTTTTAGCAACTGGTTTTTTAGCAACTGTTTTCTTAGAAGCTACTTTTTTAACAACTTTTTTTACTGCTGGTTTTTTTGCAGCTGGTTTTTTAAGAGCCATTTTATTTTTTGGTTAAAATTAATTAAATAAAACTGATTTCATTATATCATAATTTATAT
>CAZNDI010000007.1:0-21557 GCA_964571805.1 uncultured Candidatus Peribacteria bacterium | reverse complement strand
ATGGCCTTTTTTAATAAGATGACGACTAGGTCGTTAAAGCTAAATCCAATGGCTTGGGCTAATTTTTGTGCTTTTTTTCGAGTTTCATCGTTCACACGAATAGTTGTTGGGGTCATAGTTAATTTTGTAGTTTATTTGTATATTAATATGATATCATTTTGAATCATAAAAATCAAATTTTATGAGAAAGACTTACTTTTTGTCATTTTAAAGATAAAATCACCTCATGACTGTTTTAGAATTCCTCAATATCCTCATCGTCGCTATCGCTTTAGCCATGGATTCTTTCACGGTTTCCATCAGTGGTGGGGCTTCGCTTAAAAAAGTGACCCTCAAAGATGTCTTATGGGTGGCAGGTTATTTTGGCTTCTTTCAGTTTTTTATGACGATTTTAGGCTGGCAAGGGGGCTTGCTGTTTAATGATTTAGTGAGCCGTTATGCCCCATGGATCGCGGCCGGACTCCTTCTGGTGATCGGAGGAAAAATGATTTATGAGTCTTTTGAAAAAATGGAAGACGAGAGTTTTTCGTTTTCACATAAAATGCTTTTCACGTTGGCCGTCGCTACGAGTATCGATGCCCTTGGAGTCGGGTTGGGTTATTCTCTCTTAAATAAGCCCGTTTTTACCTATTCCATCATTATCGGAATCACTGCTTTTATATTTTCGGCCTTGGGTGTTTACCTGGGAAAATTTTTGAAGCAACTTTTAAGCAATAAGGCAGAGCTTTTAGGAGGGTTGATTTTGGTTGGAATTGCAGTGAATATGGCACTTAAAAATGGAGCCCCTTAGTTAAAAACATACTCCTTCAAAAAGTCATATTTCTTCTGTCGTTCAGGATTGTCTTTGATGAGGGCTAAAAATCCTTCCTCATTCATCATGTAAAGTCGATAAGCTTCAGCAAAATCTTCTCTGAGATGTGTTGTTGGGGTTTTTTGCTCACAGCCTTGCAATTTTTGTGTTTTACTGTTAAAGTCCACGTCTATCAATCAATCATTAAAATATTATGAAGTTCAGCGATATCGGTTTAGATGCAAATATTCTGAAAGCCCTCCAAGACCTTGGGTTCGAAGAGGCCACTCCCATTCAAAGTCAAACCATCCCCAAAATTCTTGAATCCAAACAAGACATATTGGCTTTTGCCTCAACAGGAACAGGTAAAACGGCCGCCTTCAGTTTGCCCATCATTCAAAAAATTGAAGCCAATTCTCCACATGTTCAGGCTATCGTTCTTTGCCCCACCCGAGAACTCTGTATCCAAATTGCTTCCGATATAAAAAAATTCACTAAATATGTTAAAGGAGTAGAAGTGGTTTCAGTATATGGGGGTGAAAGGATTGATCGTCAAATTCGAGATTTGCGAAATAAACCTCAAATTGTCGTCGGAACTCCTGGTCGAACCATCGATTTGATGCACCGAGGCGCCCTCACCATCAAAAATATTGAATGGTTGGTTTTAGATGAAGCAGATGAGATGCTCGACATGGGTTTTAAGGATGAGCTCACAACGATTTTGGCCGAAACCCCCGAAGAAAAACAAGTACTTCTCTTTTCGGCTACCATGAAGCGAGACGTAGAGATGATCGCTCGAAAATACATGCATCAGCCCGAAAAAATTGAGATTGTGAAAACGGAAGCCGATAAAGCCGACATCACTCACGCCTACTATTTGGTTCATCCTGCTGATCGTTACACAGCTTTGAGACGAATTGCTGACATTGAGCCTGATATTTATGGCATTGTTTTTTGCCGGACCAAAAGAGAGGTTCAAGAGGTTGCGGCCAAGCTCTTGCAAGACAATTATAAGGTTGATGCGATTCACGGCGACCTCACTCAAGACCAACGTGATATAGTTATGAATAAATTCAGAAAAAAGCAGGTGCAGGTTTTGGTGGCGACCGATGTGGCGGCTCGTGGGATTGATATTGATAGCTTAACCCATGTGATCAATTATAACATGCCCGAGAGCTTAGAAACCTACGTCCACCGCACAGGGCGGACAGGCCGGGCGGGTAAAAAAGGGCACGCGCTTTCGTTGCTTGGGTTTTCGGAGCAACGTAAAATTCAATTCATTGAACGAGAAATTGGAAAGCCTATGGTCAAACAATTGGTGCCACAGGGCTTTGATATCTGTAAAAAACAGTTGTTTAAGCTGATCGAAAAGGTTCAAGAGGTTGAGGTGAATCAGAAGCAGCTCGAACCATTTTTGGAAGACATTTATGAAAAACTAGCAAAACTCAAGCGTAAGGACCTTATCAATCATTTCATTTCGGTCGAATTCAATCGTTTTCTCGACCTTTATAAGAATGCTCCTGACATCAACCTTGCCGGAGGTCGCGGACGCGATAATGCTCCAGGGCGAAGGGGTGCTGAATCGAGTATGAACAGTGGCCGATCGGCCAGTGGGACTTTTTCTCGATTTAAGGTGAGTGTGGGGCGACGAAATAACTTCAATCCTAAAACTTTGATGGGTATGATCAATTATTATCCTGAATTGAAACGAGCGGCGATTGGTCGGATTGAAATTTTGGAAGACACCAGTTTCTTCGAGGTGGATCAGGCTTTTGAGAGTAAGGTTTTATCTTGTCTTCGCAATGCTGAAATCAGAAAATATCCTCTGAGCGTAAGGGTTGTGGCCAAAAGTCGATAGCATTATCGTTTTATCAGCCGCCTTGATTCAATCCTTTTTGTCTAGATTTTAGATGTGGCCCCTCTGAATACACCGCAACTTTTTTAAAATTCGGTGTTATTGAGAGTATGTTTTACTATAATTTCAAACCATTCCGATCACCATGATAGATGTCACGAACACCATTAAAAAACACCTTCACGACTACGAAAATCCTAAGCGAGTCGCTGTTTCCAAGCGATTTCCTTTTTTTAAAAAGCCTGTTATTTTTATTCGCCACAAAACCCGAGACCTTCAAAATTTTTTTGATTCCAGAATTAAACATGAGCAGCGAAGCGATTTTTTCCCTTCAGTTGTGGCTCGACATCAATCCTTGCTCAGGCGAACCTTGGGAGACAGTAATCCCAGACTTCAAGAGCAAAAAATCATCAATCTAAGACAGGCTCTCAAAAAGCTGGATGGCATTGTCATTGAGCCAGGAGCTATTTTCTCCCTCTGGAAAATCGTAGGCAGGCCCACTTATGAAAATGGTTTTGTCGATGGCATGCTGCTTTCAAATGGAAAGGTGGTCGAAGGTCTGGGGGGCGGACTTTGTCAGTTGGCCAACTTTCTTTATTGGATTTTTCTCCACACCCCCGTTCAAACCATCGAGCGGTTTCATCATTCCATGGATGTTTTCCCCGATTCAGGCCGGATCTTACCTTTTGGGAGTGGGGCGACCATTTTGTATAATTTCATTGATCTCAAGTTAAAGAATGTCTCCTCCAAGCCTCTCCAGCTCAAAATATGGCTCACCGAAAATCATCTCAAGGGGCAGATTCTGTCACCCCAGCCTCTGCCGGAAAAATTTCATGTTTTTGAAAAGAATCATTATTTCATCAAACGTGGGGCAAGTTATTTTAGATTCAATGAAATTTATAGAGAAAAGAAAATTCAAGGACAATCAGAGGGGGTTGAAAAATTGACGACTAACTTTGCTCCCACTCTCTATGAAGTGACCGAAGACTATTTAGAGAAAAATAATTTTGAAGTACTGGATTTTACTAATGCTAACTTGTAGAAGTGCTTCAATCAAAATTTAATACTCATATTATTTAAGAGCGGTAAGCGGGAAGCGGTAAGTGATAAGCCTATCACAGAGCGTTTGCAGCAAGCTTATCGCTTACCGCTTCCCGCTTACCGCTTACCGCTTGTGATTGAAAGATATCAACGGACTGAAGGTCGGGAGGTGCGTATTATGAACTAATATATAAAAAAACTCCCTGGGTTCCCCAGGGAGTTTTTTCGACTAACCCCTTAGTCTTCTGTCGGTATATAAAACTAAGATTCCAAAGTCTCTTTATCAGCACCCATCCATTCCATCATTCTATCTTTGGGCTTTGGAATATTTAAGGTATTCATCAGTGCTTTAGCCCCCTCTTTGTCTCCGGCCTTGCGCATGTCATGAGCTTTTTTCATTCCCTCTTTCTGTTCGTCCGTCAAGTTGGCCATTTTATTTAAAACAAATCCTTTCATTGGAGGTTCTAACCCTAGTTCATCAAAGATAGCTTTTGCTCCTTCTTCGTTTCCAGATTTCATGAGCTCCTTAGCTTCTTTTAATCTGGCTTTTTGAGCATCATTTAAATCCATCATTTGGCCTTCAAAATGTCCTTCGTGGGGCATCTTTAGGCCAGCATCTTCGGCAAGTTTCTTTGCAGTTTCAAAATCTTGAGCCTCCATGGCAGCGTGTATTTTTACCATCGCTTGAAATTTTGTTTCATCGATTTCCTGAAGCATTTTGGAGTCGGGTCTTTCAGTGATGACGGCTTTTTTCCAAGCTTCAAAATCGCTTGATTCCAGTGCAGCTTGGGCTGCTTCTGACATCATGGGATGAAAACCAAAGGGCTTTTCAGGAAAATTGATTCCAGCATTTTTTAGAATGGCTTTAGCTCCTTCTTCGTCTCCCGCATCTTTCAATTCCTTAGCTTTTTTAAGGGCTGTTTTTTGTGCTTCCGTCAAATTGAGTTTCATTTCAAATTTTTGAGGCAGATCAATGCCTAACTTGTCTAATAAGGCTTTAGCTTCCTCAGCTTTTCCTGATTCAAAAAGGACGCGGGCTTCTTTGAGCCCTTCTTGTTGCTCCTCAGTGAGGTTTTTAATAAAATCTTTTACTTCAGACTTTACTCTTTGACCCACATGGAAACGCCATTCCAAGTCTTCTAAGTTTAAATTATCTAAAACAGCCTTTGCCCCTTCTTCATCGCCTGACTTAAAGAGCGTTCGAGCTTGTTCAAGGCCTTTTTTTTGCTCGTCTGTCAGGTTTTGTATAAAGGGAGCGCGGTTTTTATCCTTAGAGTCTTGTGGCTCTGTGGAAGCATAGGTGCCAAAACTGGTGGCTGCCGTCACAACTAGAGCCGCTGCGATTAAGGTTGATTTACTGGACCTATTTCGTTTTTCAAATTTATTGATTTTTACCATTTTAATTTATAATTAGTGAATAATTTTTTTTGCGATCGCGCACTTTGTCGGCGTCCCGATTTGTGCTTACAGTGTTTATTACGAAATAGATTTTTTTTTCTTTCATCTTCTTCCACTCATCTTATTAAAAAAATTCTTAATTCTTGATGCTAAATTCTAAAAAAGGAGGTGGAGGCAACAAGATTTCATTTTTCCAGACCCTGATCATTTTAGCTTCAAAGTGATTGTCATCGATCGCTTCCCCCAGCATGCCGACATGAATCCCTTCTAGGGGTACAAAGTTGTTCTTTATTTTGGCTTTATCAACCGAAACGAGCCACTTGTGATCTGCAAAGTCCATCAAAACCCATTCTTTTTCGGAATTGATTTCTAGGATTTGCCCTGCCAAAACTCCCATGTCTGGGGCTGCAAACAAGCGGTCTTTCTCTTTTTCCCAGGTTTTATAAAATGGCACATTGCTCATGAGGATATTTTCGAAAGGCTTGTCCAATTTTACTAAATACAAAATATAGCCAAAATTTAAAGAAAGTAGAATCGAGGTTAAGATGATGACCCAGGATTTCCTTCGGTAGCCCGTTTGAGTGTGACGAAACAGTTGGTCAGCAAAGAAAATGGCAAATAGAATGAAGATCAGCCATAAGTAGGGCAAGAGAACAAAAAAAGCGCGAATTTTCCCCCCACTAAATTTATGAGCCAGTTCCCAGTCGGTCAGGCTGACGTGTCTGATGATGATGGCGATGGCCAAACTGCCGATGACGATGGAAAAGATAATGGCTAAAATCAATAAGACATTTAGAAACACGAAATAAGCCCTAGATTTGGGTGTCATTTTTTGATCTTTGATTCGGTCCATTATTTTGCTGCTGAGCCTGTTCATCTTTGTGAATTAGGAGTAAAGAATTATAGTAATTTTCATATTTAGATTGGCTCACCGCTCACCGCTTGTCATTGATAGGAAGGAATAGGCTAAATCGCAGGAGGTGGGTAAAATGAGCTAGTCATTGAGGTGCATTTTTAGAGCGATTTTTTTAAATTTCTCTTTGGCTCGATTGATGGTGGTGGCCACTGTTCCCATTGGAATCCTAAGGATGTCACTGATTTCCTGATATTCCAGATCTTCCATATATCTTAGAACTAAGACTTCACGGTATTTTTCGGGGAGCATATTGATCACCTGCCTTATTTTTTCAATAAAATCTTTGTTTGAAACATCTTCGGCGACATTCACTTCACTTTGTAGGGCATCAATCAGGCTTGCAGTTTCCTTGTCATCAGTTTCTAGGGGCAAAATCACCTGTTTTTTGTTTTTTCTCAAATAGTTGATGGCTTCATTATGAGTGATCCGATAGATCCAGGCGGAAAAGGTGTATTTTGGATTGTAGTCGTTTAAATTGCAATAAACTTTGATGAAGGATTCCTGCAAAATATCCTCCACAGCTTCTTTTTCTAGGCTTGCGAGTCGTTTTAAATAACGAAAAAGTTTGGCTTCATAGCGGTCTACAAGTTCACCAAAACAATCCGGGTCTTTGAGGCTCAAGGCGACCAACTGAGCGTCATTTTTTTCTGGCATCAATTTTTCATCCTCTGTTTTTTGTTTTTTATCAGTCAAATATTGGGGGTATAGACTTCTTACTACTATGCCTCATTCTTAACGTCTATTTTTTTCGTGCACTACAAAAATCTTTTATTTACATCTACTTATACGTTATCAAGTATAGTTTTATTTCATAAAATTGAAAGTTTTAGCTTATATTTGTGCTACAATCAAATTCACTAGTCTTTGAAAATGCCACGTCTATCGAATATCCAGTTCATTCAAAAAGAGCTCCTAAATTGGTTTGAAAAGAATCAGAGATTTTTGCCTTGGCGAGAGAATTATGAGCCTTATCACGTTTGGATTTCCGAAATCATGCTTCAGCAGACTCAGGTTAAGACGGTTTTGCCCTATTTCGATCGTTGGATTGCTGAACTTCCGACTATTCAATCTGTTTCTGAGGCTTCAGAAGACAAAATTTTAAAATTGTGGGAGGGTTTGGGCTATTATTCTCGGGTCAGGAATCTACAGAAGGCAGCGAAACAGATCGTCGAAAAGCATGGGGGAATATTTCCTTCCAGTCTTAACGATATTTTAGCGTTGCCTGGAGTGGGAAGATATACAGCTGGAGCGATCACAAGCATTGCTTTTAATCAAGACCAGCCTTTGGTCGATGGAAATGTGATTCGGGTGCTTTCTCGCCTTTTTCTTTATACAAAAAATACACGTTTACCTGAGGCAGAAAAGCAAATGTGGCAATGGGCTGAGGAGATCTTGCCGCCAGGAAAAGCTCGTTATTTCAATCAGGCCATGATGGAGTTGGGAGCCCTTCAATGTACTCCAAAAAGCCCTGATTGTGGGGTTTGTCCCCTCCGTGCTGTCTGCAAGGCTTATAAAGAAGGTATGGTGAGTCACATTCCCGACCGAGGGCCTAAAAGGGACCTGACCTACATTGAAGTTTCGATTGGAATCATAAAAAAAGACGGGAAGATTTTTATTCAAAAGCGTCCCGAAAAGGGTCTTATGGGAGGTTTGTGGGAGTTTCCTGGGGGCAAGGTCGAGCCAGGAGAGTCAAAAAAAGCAACTCTTGAACGTGAGGTGGCTGAGGAGCTGGGTGTACGGCTTAAAAATATCAAGTTCATCCGCAAAATTAAGCACGCCTACACTTCTTTTAAGGTTGATTTGCACTGTTTTGAGGCAGATCACAAGGCGGGTGAGATTCGGCTTACCTCTGGCGTTGAAGGAAGGTGGGTTGAGCCTTTGGAGCTTCGAAATTACCCCTTTCCTGCAGCGAATGTGAAGCTCATTGCCGAACTCCTTGCTGAGAAAAAATTATGATTAAATCATTGTAGGTAAGCCAAAAAGAGGCGTAAAGTATTGACTATTTATTTAATATATTATATAATGTAATAAATATTTAGTCCCTTCCATGATTATGATGAGCTCAAAAGCCCTTAAAAAAGGCAATCTGTCTCTTTTGAAACGAATGGGTGTGCCTCCAATTATTTTGAGGAGGGGCATTGTAGTTGTTGCTTTAGCGATTGTGCTCGAAGTGATTCTAAAATAGTTTTGGGTCAATAATAGGGTTAATTTTCTTGTTGCTTGCTTTATTTTTCATCTCGTGTTAATAATTAGTTAAGGTTTTTTCCTTAATTTATTTATTTTAATTCAAACAAATATGAAAAAAGGTGCACTTTGTACAGCCTCTATGACCCTCCTTTTGATTGGAGGTCTCAACTGGGGTCTGACTGGATTGGGTATGCTGATCGGTCCAACCAATCTAAATGTGGTCAATTTATTACTTAGCAAATGGCCCACCGTTGAGGCCATCGTTTACCTTCTCGTGGGTCTCATGGCCGTTAAGGTGATCGTCTTCATGCTCATGGGGCGTGATTGTTGTATGAGTTGTGATACAGATAAAAAAAGCATGTAGTTTTTCAATCCTAAAAGAACCCCTTCGTTTTAAAATGAAGGGGTTCTTTTAGTTTAATCTTTATGCGGTGACGTTTGCCTTCAGTTTAATTTTATAAAAAGGGTTTTCTAAGTCATTAGAAATGATGGTGATGGTTTTTTCGATCGCTCCAAGTTCATACTGAGGACCATAAAAATTGGGGTCATAGGTCACTTTCATCGGATAAATTTCCCCTGGCTTCAAAATCTTTTCCTCTTTAATCGGCGAGACGGTACAGCCACATGAAGTGAAGGCATAGCTGATGATTAGGTCTGAAGTTCCCGTATTTTTCAATTCAAAGTCCGCTACAGCGATGCCATTCTTTTTGCTGAGGCTTCCTAGGTCAAATACCTCTGGGGTTACGGTTAAAATGGGGCCATTTTTTGGGATTTCCGTTGTCGTTGGGGAAGGGGGAGGGTTTTCGGAAAGAGTTGGCAGTGATTCTTCTATCGAATTTTTTTCTGGAGAAGGATTTGACTTGAGACTTGCATTTTCAATTGTTTCCGAAAGGAGTTTTGTTTTCTTTAAGTCCTCAATTTGCTTTTCCATGGCTTCAATTTTTATTGTTGCTTCATTTTGAGCAGCCAAGAGGTCGCCCTCCAAAGAAGCCTTCGACTTCATCAAATAAGCAGAAAATCCTCCTGCAATTAAAAGAAGAACGACGAGAATGATGATGAAACTATTTCTTTTAGTCATAAAATTAGCTGCAGTTGTAATAAATTTCTACATGGGGATGTTTCATGATGCTTTTGGCGGGGAATTCAGAGGGGTCTCTTTTACTTTTAGAAACTAGTTTTTCGACCATTTCTTCTTTTTCTTTGCCTTGAATCAAGAAGAAGATTTTTTCTGCACTAAAAATGGCAGGATAAGTCAGGGTGAGGCGATCCATTCCATCTGGGGATTTGCCTGTGGTGGCCAATTTCATTTTTTCCTTTAACGCCTCAGTTTTAGGAAAAAGGGAGGCAGTGTGACCGTCGGCCCCCAATCCTAAAATGACCAAATCGAACAGCCTTCCTTTCCGTTTTTCTAAAAGTTCGTCATAGCTTTCCGCCGCTTCTTCTGGGGTTAAGTTGGTGTTGAAATCGTAAAAAGATTTCACGGGAGGAATTTTAGAAAGCAACACTTCTTCGATCATTTTAAAATTGGATTGATCTGACTCTTTTGGGACATGCCTTTCGTCGACCATAAAAAGTTCAATTTTTGACCACTCTATTTTTTTGTTTTTTCCAAGCTTCTGATACACCCCTTTGGGGCTATTGCCTCCGCTCAGAGCCATCGAGAAACTATCTTGCTCCTTAAGCTTCCACAAAATAAAGTCCTCAATCGCTTGGGCGGCATCTGTGTTAAAATCTTCCTCGTTGTTGTATTTATAGATGTTTGACGTCATACCACTGGTTGCCATCTAAGGCGGTTAATTGCTCTTGCTGTTCAGGCCCTTTTGAATTTGATTCATAGGAGATGATTTTTATTTTATTTTTTTCAATATTTTCATGAACCGAGTCAATAAAATGCCAAGAGGCCAAAATCTCGTCAATGGAAAGAAAGCTTCCATAACGTTTTAAAAAGCCATCCAAAATCAAATTGGCATACGGTGACAAGCAATCATCTCCCATACAAGCCAAGGATTCTTCCGTGAGCAATTCATTTCGCTGGGGCACTTCTTTTCCTAAATCGTTCACCAGTTTGATCTGAATGTTTTCTTTAGGATGAAGTTCAATGATTAAGCGATTGGGGTCGATTTCTGAGGTTTTGACGTAAGGAGGTTTTTTAAATTCAATCACAATATAGGTGTGCTTATGTGACATTTTTTTCCCTGACCGAATATAAATGGGCACTTGATACCACTCAGCCAAATCGATGAATAAGCGTATGGCAGCAAACGTTGGGGTTTTAGAATTCGCCTTCACTCCAGGCTGAGATTTGTAGTCCTGGTATTGTCCTAGAACTATTCCGCCTTTTTTATCCTGACGGAGCCCAGAAATGACATCTCCCTTTTCTCGCCCGATGCTCCGTACCTCTTGGTTGACGGGCATTGACATTGTCAGTAAGCCGAGTACTTGAAGGAGGTGCGACTGAATCATGTCTTTGATGATGCCGACGTTTTCAAAAAATCCAATCCGCTCTTCTACTCCTATGGTCTCTAAGGCGCTGATTTGAATGTTGGAAATGGCGTGACCTTTTAAAAGTAGGTTTAAAATCGTGTTGTTATAGCGCAAGGGAAAGATACTGCGTACTGCTGATTTTCCTAAATAGTGGTCGATGAGGAAAAGATTCTCTTTTTCAAAGTGATTGGTGATCCATTGAAATAATTTTCCCGCTGATTTTCGATTTTCACCAAAGGGTTTTTCAAGCATTAAATCGAGCTTTCCGCCTAATTTTTTTCTTATTTTTGCTAAATTTCCCACAATCTCCTGGGTTACGAGAGGGGGGGTGGCAAAGAAGGCTAGGTTGTAAACTTTTTTATTTTCCTGGACCTCCATTAATTTTTCTGCAAAATGTTGAAAGTCTTCTTCATGATCGTATTGACCTTGATGATAAGAGACATGCTCCAACAATTCATCGATGACTTTTTCGTTGTAGAGGATTTTTTCTGTATATTTTTTCACACTCGCTTTGAATCCCTTCCGAAATTGGGCTTGGGTCATTTTGGAACGAGCATAGCCATAAATGGAAAAATTTTCAGGAAATCGTCGTTGTAAGGCTAATTCATAAAGGGAGGGGAAAATTTTTAGATGGGCCAAATCTCCCGAAGCGCCAAAGATGATGAAATTGAAGGGGGTTTTTATTTTTTCTAGGTGCATAGAGTGCGAGGTGCGTGAAAAATGAAGGCGAGGTTTTAAAACCTCGCCTTCATTTTTCACAAATTAAGATTCGACCAAGGCGTATGAAATGTTCCCTCTCGATCCGTGCGTTCATAGGTGTGGGCTCCAAAATAATCCCGCAGAGCTTGAATGAAATTAGCAGAAAGGGGATCACGCGTGACTTCTTCAAAATAAGTGAGGGATGTGGCCAAAGAGGGGGTAGGAAGGCCCTGTTCAAAGTTGAGACTCACAATGCTCCGCCAGGCCTTCAGATTTTCTTGCAGGGCCTTTTGAACGTCGGGGATGGAAAAAAGGTGGACCACTTTTCCATCTGCAGAAGCGAAAGCTTGGTGTAAAAAATTAAGTAGGTCAGCCCGGATGATGCAACCACCCTCCCAAATGCGCGTGATTTCAGCAAAATTCAATGCCCACTTTTGATCCTTCCCGGCTTGAGCCATCAATTCAAATCCTTGCGCATAAGAGCTGATCATGCCCGCGTACAAAGCCTGTTCTAAATCGGGGAGGAGGCTTTCTAGGTCGGGTTTAGTCTTGGCCGTTGACTTATCGAATTGCTTTGAAAGGGAGGTACGTTTTTCTTTTTCTGAGGATATATTTCTGGCAAAGACTGCCATGGTGATCGTGGGCAAGCTGATTCCTCTTTCAATGGCATCGATGGCGACCCACCCTCCGGTTCCTTTTTGGCCGGCTTTGTCCAAAATATAATCGATCAAAAATCCCTCATTAAAATCATCTTTCCGTTCTAAAATAGGCACTGAAATGTCGAATAAAAAGGAGCGAAGTTTTCCTTCGCTAAATTTTTTGAAAATTTTGGCGAGTTCAGGGGGAGTGAGTTGGTAGAGGTTTTTTAGGAGGGAATAGGCTTCTGCAATCATTTGCATCACTCCATATTCGATGCCATTATGGACCATTTTTACGTAATGTCCGGCTCCATCTGCCCCCATATAACTGACGCAGGGGTTTCCAGAAAAGTCTTTGGCGGCAATTTTTTCTAGAAGCGGCTTCAGAGCCTCCCAACTCTCTGGTGAGCCTCCTGGCATGAGGCTTGGCCCTCGTAAGGCGCCTTCTTCACCGCCAGAAACTCCCATACCCACAAAGTTTAGGCCTTCTTTTTCGAGTTCCTGAGTTCTTCGAAGGGTGTCCCTATAGTTTGAATTTCCGGCATCGATCACAATGTCTCCTTTTTCTAGGAATGGCCTCAGGTTTTGAATGACTTCGTCGACTGGTTCTCCTGCGGGCACGAGCATGAGGTATTTTCTTGGTGTGGTGAGTTCTTGAGAGAGAGTTTTAAAATCCTCGCAATAGGCTAAATTCTCATTTCCATATTTTTGGATGAAGGCTTGAGATTTTTCCTCATGTCGGTCCCAACCGATGACTTTGATTCCTTTGCTGGCCATATTTCGAGCTAAGTTTTGACCCATGACGCCTAGGCCGATGAGGGCAATATCGTATTTCATTACTAATTATATTAAAAATTATATTAAAGCTTGGAGCTGAGAGCTTGGAGCTTGGAGCGAAAAATTACTCCCAGCTCCAAGCTTATAGCTCACAGCTTGCTTTTACTCCAGTCGGCCAAAAATTTCTCTAATCCTAGGTCTGTCAGCGGGTGTTTGATGAGTTTTTCAAAAATATCGGCGGGGACGGTGCAGATTTGGGCTCCGATCATGGCGGCTTCGGCAACTTGTCGAGGGGTGCGGACGCTGGCGACGAGGATTTCGGTTTTGAAGTTGTAATTTGAGTAGATCATTGCGATTTCTTCAATGAGTTCCATGCCGCCTTGGCCCATGTCGTCGATTCTTCCAATGAATGGGCTGACAAAGGCGGCTCCGGCTTTGGCGGCGAGGAGGGCTTGGGCGGCTGAGAAAACGAGGGTGACATTGACTTTTATGCCGATTTTTGTGAGGGCTTGGGTGGCGATGAGTCCTTGGGGGGTCATGGGGCATTTGATGTAAATGTTTTTGGCCCAACTGGCGTATTTTTTTCCTTCTGCAATCATTCCTTTGGCGTCTTGGCTGATGACTTCGGCGCTGACGGGGCCTTTGATGACTTTGCAGATTTCTTTGACGCGTTTCTCAAAGGCTACGCCTTCTTTGGCGACGAGGGAGGGGTTGGTGGTGACGCCATCTACAAGGCCCCAGCTGGCGTATTTTTTGATGTCTTCGAGGTTGGCAGTGTCGAGAAAAAGTTTCATCGTTTTTTGTTTTTAGGTTTCTATACTCAAATAATACTCCTAAAGTTTAGCTTATTTCAATGGGAAGCTATTTAAATAGTCCGAGTAAAACTTTTCTATGGGCTGTAAAGTGATGTTTTCAAAAAACCCTCAATCCCACGGGAATTTTATAACTTCCTGTACCTCTTTGAGGTAAAAGTCTGGTTTACATTCAGAAACTGGCATTATGTATAAGGATGTGGTTTTCACTTCAGCTTCTTTTTCTTTAAGCCATTTTTTTGCGACTATAAGGCTTTTGCCAGTTTCCAACATGTCTTCAACGAGCAATATTTTCTTGTTTTTTAGTGGAAATTCAGCATTTGAGCACACTGTTCTTTCACCGTCTTTTTTTTCAACATTAAGGCAGAACATTGGTTTTACCTTTAGCAATTTTGAGAGAATTCGTGCGGGAATAAGCCCACCCCGCACTATTCCTACAATATAATCGGGTTTATAGCTTATTGTATTGCTCAAATGTTCAATTTCTATTTCGAATTCTTGCCAATTCATATGCTTGAGGGTTTTGAGTAATGTCCATGAATATCTGACGTTCCGACGATTTATTCGCGAATAAGCTTAGCCTAGTACAATCTTTGATATTTGCACAGACTTTCTGTTTTCACTATTCGTAGTCGGAATATGGGTGGAAGAAAATTTATATTCCTTAAAATATCAAAGAGTCAATTTTCTGGAACCAGATATTCATTGTTATCGCATCTTTTGAATTACGTTTAATTATTTGATTCCTGCTTGTTTATAAAGATTATTTTCTATTTCTGAACCGAAAATTCCCAAGCCAGGATTATAAACATTTTTTAAATAATCAACTATTATATTTTGTAAAATTTTTTTGTCTTTTTCGCTCAACTCATCGACACCGAAAGTTGTTGAGCCTAAATTATCCATATAACCATATCCATGCATCAGAAAATAATCAAACTGATTATGATTTTTCCAAATAAAAATGGGAATATCAGTTTTTAAAAAGAATTCTCTATTTTTATCAAGAAATTTCTTCCATTCAATATTAGATTTTTTATTTTTTAAATACATAGTTTAGAAAAGTAATTCAAAATTTACACTAACGTTTCGGTTTGTACGAAGTTCAGCGCTGGTAAAATTATTTCACTTAACGTCCGAGTTTATGCGACGGTTGCCAGTGGTAAAATATCATAACGTTAACACTGCTGACGAATGTAGGTGAGCGAGATAATTAGAGTATAAAGCATAAACTGCTGTTAGCTGATATGCCAAATATTTTATTTGAATGAGATAGTTTTTATTATTTTATCGAATGACCTGCTCATTTCTGCTGGATTTTCTAGATCAGATGCTGATGTCCAGAATTGAAAAAGATTTCCCCCATTTAAAATGGAATAATGATATTCATTTCGATAACCACTTCTGTCTTCTAGGCTTCTACCTTGATATTGAATAGTAAACTTGAGTCCATTTTTGCCATCAATTATAACAGTTTCACTACCGATGATTTTGCCACAAGAATCTGTTTGGCCACATAAATTTTTAAACCATTCTTCTGTAAACTCTAAGAGTTTATTTATTTCGACTTTTTCTTTCGAACTCCCGAAAACAATGATGGGGAAATCTTTTTCGCCCTTAGGTTGAATGCCGCTAGCGTCTGCTGTATATGGTGCTGGCAATTTAAGAGAGAATAATTCATTCTCAAATGTATTACTTTCTTGAATTGTTTCCGTTGGTTGCTGAGGTGTTTGCCTTCCTTGATTGCCAGCACACCCAGTGAGAAGCATAGAGCTAATCATCAACATTGCTACAATAGTTTTATTCATATTATTTTTTTGGTTAAAATGAATTTAAAATGTTTGGCATTTCATCTAACGTTTGCGCATATATAAAGTTGGCTGGCGGTACAATATCACGGAGTGTGACCGCCAGCCAATTTGAGCGAGGCACTCTAAGGCGTGCGAAGCCGCCTAGAAAAGTGCCGAGCTGTATATGCGCTGTTAGCTGATTTTGGGCTGTTTTTAGAAATTAATTGATTCTAAAAGTTCATCAAGTGAATTTTCCCAGTTTTTGAAGGCGGTAATCACAAAGACGTTGCCTTCACTCTCAAAAACAACTTCTGTTTTTTCAGATCCACAAGGCGGAAGGTTTTCTGTAATGTCGCCAGACCTCTTTGTCGCTGAAATGCCATCAACTGTTGTTTGTACAGTGTCGCCACTAATTCTAAATTCGAGATCATTTAGTTCTTGTTCTAAAGTGGCTGTACTGATAAAAATATCAACTGCGGGACAGCTTTCCCCAATTGCAGTCATGCGAATTAAATCACTTTCGTCTCCTGTTGCTCCGCTTCTGCTTCGTGATTCGGCGACACTGTACTTTTCAGGATCATAGTTAAAAGAGAAATCATATTTATCATTTTGATACGTTGTTTCGGATATGGTTTCTACTGGCGTTGTAGTTCCATTTGTTTCAACTTCTGGGACACTTTCATCATAAGTAGGTGACAAAGAGGTCATGTACCAATACATACCTCCTCCGACTAATAGTGCAGTGATTACCGCCGTGACGATAACTGTAGTAGTTTTGTTCATACTTTTTGTGGGTTAATTACTAAATGGATTATATGTCAGATGAAGAATTAAAAACAGCGCAATTTCGGTTAACATTCGCGACTTGGCGAAGTTTTGTCATGGTAAAATGTAGCACGAAGTGCCTCACCATGACAAAATTTGGGTCGCTGTGACCATCGGGAACGGAGCCGCTTTGGCGCTGTTAAATGATGTATTTTTGTCGCAATAAAAATTAAGAGAACTTTTATTTTTGCCCCAATTTTTCCTGTAAACTTTCATAGAACTTCTTTTTTGCTTCGCTAATGACATTCATGCCACCAAATAGTTTTGCCAGTGCCTCAGGATTACCAGCATGTTTCACGATGGCGCGCTCAAAGTCTGGGTAGTGGGATGTTGCGTCATGCGCAATGTGGTGATCAATGTAGAGTCGAGCAAATCCTTTTTGGCGTCGCATTTCAGACGGATCGGTTGGTTGAAGCACAAATTGGTCGGGAAACGTGAGGTCACGCCCGGTACGAATACGCTTAAACTCTTCTGGGATACTGTATTCTTGCAATAAGAGAGCGCCAGACACGGTCAGAAGATTACCATTATCAACTAGCTCTTTTAGTGTAACATCATACTGTCTTGTACCTTCAAACGGCTCTGCAGAAGAAAGGACGTGGCCGTCGAGGCCAAGTGTGTTGTAGAAATCTTGCCTCCATTTTTCATGCGAGCCTGTTGGTAGTGCTTTGCCATCTTTATCAATGCCTTCTTCATCACGAAGATTCGAAGCGAGCGCTTCAACCAACTCTTGGCCGCCAGCATCCTGAGCTTTTTGTATGCCTGCTTTGAGAAGTGCTTCAAAGTGCCGTGCCGCCAAATATCGCTGTTTAGCGAATTCGCGCCATTCATCTTGCGTAAGTATCCCGCTTTCAACAGCATCCAAAACAGGATTATCTATCATTCGTTCAGTAATTTCACGGAGGCGTGAATGGATTTGATCGACGCCGTTTTCTCTTTCCATTTGCGCGCCATCGGTTGTATCAGGTGTTCTCATACGTTTGTTATTACGAATCAAAAATAAAAGTTTTTCCTTAAAGCGATAAAAATATTTCGTTTAACGTCCGCGTCTCATGCGATGTGGCTGTGCCATATCGAATAGACGCTGTTAGCTGATGTATATTTATTCTATTCGTCCTTCAAATAGCTTCTTAACGACTCTATACATGTTGAGTCGCGCCTCGTAAAAAGGTTTCACTCGGTCATCGATTGGAAAATCCTTTGTCAGGTCGCCGTGCCCGCCCTCGCCGGTATCAATTCGGATGTGTTCTTCTAAATAATGCTTAAATTCTGCCAATGCAGGCGCGGTCCAGTCGCGTGCTTGCAGAATTCGTTGAAATATTCCTGGTAATTCTTCTTCACGGCTAAAGATAGTCATAGCGCGTGTCTCCGCATCAAGTGCGTCGCATGCTTTCAAGTACTCAGCTGCGGCTAGTTCAAGATCGGGATCATAACGGAGCTCATTTTTTCTGATAAAGTGGTTCAGATAATCCGCGTGGTCACCAGGTTTCGTGTAATCTCCTAACGCCATATTATCAGTTTGCAGTTCACCTGCTGCCATTTCCTGAAGATTCTTATTCTCGGGGTACAAGGTTAATGCTATTCGTAAGGCGGCAGCAAATTCTCGAGCCGAAGCATGCGACAAATATATCAATCTCTGAAGATCTTTCGAATCAAGATTTTCCCATCCCAATTCTTTGATTTCTTCAACAACCGCCCTGTATTCAGGAGAGCGCTCACGCTGGGGTTCATGACCAATTGTTTCCATATCGTTTAGACAAGAATAAATATATTTCAGCTAACGTCCATAAATAACTGAAGTTTGGTGGCGGTATAATTTGGAGCGGAGCGACATGCCGCTGACAAATTTGGGAGAGCGAACGGAGTCGGTGAACCGGTTATTCATTGTTAGCTGATGAAATGGCCAAATTATCGACCAACTTTCTTTCGTGACCGAAAAGTTCAGAGTTGAAGTAATAGATTTCAATTGGATCCAGCTTGATGAATTTCCATTCTGAATCTCTACCTTTGTACTTTAATGTTTCAATTCCATCACGTTTTGGATCACGAGGACTGCGTTTGTAATAAATATCGAAGACTTTATCAACTTCGTCATCGGGTACTATGGTTGCCTTTGCCTTCATCTGAATTCCGTGGACTCTTTTCAGTAAATCTTGTTCTGTGGAATAAATAGCTGCGCTCACTTCTGGATTTTTTGCGATATTATCGGTGTGCTTATCAATAGGTTTTGAGACTGCATACAATGTAAAATCCTTTTCATAGGCAAAGAAAAGAGGACAAGTCCACGTTCCTCCTTTATCAGAAGTTGATAAAGCCATGAATTTGGTTGATTCAAGGCATTCGTAAACGTGATGGATCCAATCGAAATTATTCATAAGTTTGTTTGGTCATTTTTTCAGCTAACGTCCAGCGTATAACCGAAGTTGGCCTATGGTATACTATCAGCTCGTCGCTAGGCGGGCAATCATTAGTAAATTTGGACGAGCGGTTTTTGCTAAGCTCGTTCAGCGTAAGTACCACTAGCAAAAGCCGGGAGTCGGGTATACGCCTGTTAGGCGATGTAAATTAATTTATGTCACTTGTCTTCACTTGTTAATGCTTCATTAAAAGCCTCTAAAATTGTCAAAACAGCATCTCTGTAATCTCTCTGATCTTCTGGTAATTGTCCGTACTGCTCCAGTACATCAGCGAACCTATTTATTGCTTCTGCTTTCTTGCCTTGCGAACGTCGAGCAATCGCTCTATGCTGTTCCACAACCTGTGCGATAGTTAAATTGTGAACATTGTCTAAAAGCTGTTTTGATAAAAATTCATTCATTGATGTAGGTTTCTCTGTCATGCTGTTTATTGGTAATAAATTAATTTATTTCGCCTAACGTTTCGGCATAGCCGAAGTTAGGCGGTGGTATAATTTGTGCGTTAGCACTCACCACCACCAAATTTGGGTGAGCGAGCGTTAAAAATAAATTACCTTAGAATTCCATATTCAAACAGTAATAGAATAATCCCGCCTACTATTGTGATAAATAATGAAATCATGCCGCCTTTCCAGATGTTAGGATGTTTCTTTTTAAAACTTACTATAGTAGTTTGGTCCATTGTAGTTTTATAGCCCTCATCTTTTACGCCTTCAATATAACAATTCTTGTATGTTGAATGTTTCTTTTTCTTTTGTTTTGGCAAGAATCCAATCATTAGGTGTTGAACTTTCCCTTACGTCTCGGACAAATTTTTCAACATCAGACTTCACAAGAAAAAGAACGCGAAAATGTTTACGTCCGTATTTTTTAATGAGCCGAGCTGCAAGTTGTGGCGTTACGTGGTAGCCCTCGATGACATAATCATTGCCGTCTTTGATTTCGCATATTGAAAACATGTCGATTGCCGCATAACTTGCTTTTGCTTGTTTTATGTAGTTTTTGGCGATTTGTTTTGGCGAAATCAAGGCGTAGGTTTGATCGTTTGTCTCGCCTTTCATTGCACTATGCGGGTATAGCTCATCGAACTTTTTCGGAGCATATTTCCATACATAATCCATAGCCACAACTTGCAGCGTGTCGGAGGCAACCCACTGAATGCCGAGATGTTTGGACAATTTTTTGGCTAACGTTGTTTTACCACATTTTGGCGGACCGCCGATTAAATAAATCATACTTTGATATTAGCAAGACCCTATTGTTATTTCACATAACGTTTCTGCGTATGCGATGTTGCATGGGTGTATAATAGCCGACAGGCTACACCCGTGCAATATGGGCGGGGCTTGCGGAGATAGGGAGCAAGCCGTAGCCGTATACGCAGTGTTATATGAAATAATAATACATTCTTAACTCCGACCGGAGAGAAGAGTTATAAAATCAGGGCAATTTTTCTTCGCTGTTTTTGGCGCGCTTATTGACTTATGTGGCTTGATGTGTTTAAATTAAAAACCTGCTTAGGTGCTGTTAGGCCTCTTTGGAGCGCTTAACGCTTAAGTAGGAAGTCCGTGATCTTTTACAACTTGCATCATCACACCCCGTTTATCGGTGGCTGATAGTAGAAAAGACTTTTCTATTGCTAGTTGCCGATACAACCAGGTTCCCACGTCGGCAGGGTTCTATAAGAACCGGACTCAACTCGAGAGGAGATAATGTCATGGAACTCAGTCAACACATCGCTCAACAGGAGCAGGAATTGCGCAAAGCCATCCAGGCCGCCACTGAGGCCGGAGGCAATAGAGATCAGATGGAACATCTCTACGGTCTGCTCAAGACCACGCTCGAGGCCCTTGAGATCACCGACCCTCGGACGCTCGGCGTCATCAGCACGGGCTATCTCAGTGCCTTCGCCGACACCGGTCCGGATTGGGACGGCCACATCGAGCGCGCCAAAGGTGCGCTCAAGGCCATCGGCCGCATGATCGGCGACTTCGGGCACACGCTCAAGACGGTGATCGACGAATTCGACTACATGCGGCGCAACAACCCGGCAGCGGCCCGGCTCTTCGGCTTTGGCCTTACTCGGCTGCACCCGAACACGGTGGCGCTCGCAGAGGCGGCGGTCTGATCCTGCAGGCGGAAGGGGTGTGATGATGCTTCGACCGAGAGGTCGTTCGCGGACTCACTCGGGGCGTAGCTACAAGCTGCGCCCTACCCCTTCTTTTGAACATCAAAATACTGGTGTTCAGAAGAAAGAGTTTTTAGTTTGTAAACAACAGAGAAAAATTGCCCTGATTTCCAACTGCGATGATAGTGGCGGAAAGAATGTATTATTATTTCATATAAAGTTTGCGCGTTGGCGAAGTTGGCGCATGTTAAAATTACCACGAAGTGGCCAACATGTCGCAATTTGTGGGTGGAGCGACGACTAAAAAGAGGAGCGGAACCGCAAACGCGCTGTTGTACGATAGTATTCTGTGTGGGAACTCAATTAAACAAGAATTTTAGCACTTTTCCAGTCGCTGCACTTGAATAAATCATAGTTTGCATAATATAAAGTTCCAAACTATTGGATACTAGCCATGTTCTAATTTGACTTGTAAAAAGTAAAAACTCAGCTTACAATCAAAAACCAATCAATAACTTTTTAAATTATGCGTTTACCTGACTTAAAATCAGAGGACTACTGTCGAAGTACTGAGGATCTATTTGGTAAAGAGGGTCAACCCAATGTATTGGCGCAGCTCTTTATTGAGGAATTTAACAATGCGAATAATATGTCTGGCAGATTTCAATTGAGATTAGATGACTTAAGAAGGGCTCATGAATTTGATTTTGTTGGTATGTCTTTTGTTACAAGAGGAATCATATCTGAATTTCTGACTCCGTTAGAAGAAGCTGCAATTGATGCTGTAATACAAAGTCAGC
>CAZNDI010000006.1:0-21898 GCA_964571805.1 uncultured Candidatus Peribacteria bacterium | reverse complement strand
CTTTGACCTCACGAATGGACTGAATTTGAACCCATTGTTCGTCTTTATTGAGGAATTTATCGCCTATTTTAACCTCTCCTGCCACATTGAACTGACCGTTTACAAAGAGGACGTGCTCTTTGGTGACTTTTAGATTTTCGTTGAAGATAAGATAATCTGCCACATGATGGCTGACCGTGCTCAAAACTTTGGCCGCCACCTTTTCGGATGAAAAAGGTGTTTTTTTAGTTAAAATCAAATCACCTGCTCGAACGTCTTCAATATTTTTACGAGAGCCATCCGCCATTAAAATTTGTGTGCCAGAAACAAAACAACCTCCCCCTTCAAAGGCTTGATTTAAAGCCAAGGGATTATCGTGGGAATCATAGCTATAAATTTCCCCAGCATCATTAAAGGCATACAAATCATCCAAAGGATCACTCAAGGCATCATAAATGATGTTGTAGTAAGCTTCGTCCACTAAATTTAAATTCACTTCTGCCTGGACGGGCTCATCGTTCTTATCTTTAACTTCAACTTTAAGCTCAACCTGATCTCCAGGCTTATACGAAGGCTTGTCCGTTTGAACATCGATGGTGAGCCGTTTCAATTCTTTTTTATAGGCAGCATTGGAACCATAAGCTACAACATAGTTTTGACCTGTAAACCAAACCCCTGAAACAAAAACACTGGGGAGGTCTTCTTTGTTGAATTCGAATTTGTACTGTGGCGTGTCTTTCAGGGCATGCTCTTGCAGCCCATTACTGAACTGTAGAAATAAAAACTTGCCTTTTGAATGGTCTGGAAGGACCGCAGAGCCGTTGGAGAAACCAGCTTCCACCTCATCCCCCTCATCGTAAAGAGCCGTCTGCCCACTTATCTTGTACTCACTTTCAGCAGTATTGAGCAGTTGAATGTTGTAATGACTTGAGCCAAAAAACATACCACTATAAACGTAAACAGTTTCATAAGTCTTTTTTCCTTCATCATCGAGGGAAGAAAGGAGAACTTCATAATAACTTTCGGGATTCATTTCAAAATCATGCTGACCCACCCCCTTTTCATCGGTTGTGAGCTCAAATGAACCTGCGGGCTTCCTGATTTGCTTATAATCGTAGGTTTTCACGACCTTCTTGTTGATGAAATCATAGTATTGACCCTTTTCTTCTTTTTCCCAAGTGATTTCGGTGAGTTCCCCTTTAACTTTTCGAAGTGGGGCCAAAGCTCCGATATTGCCTTCTTCCATCTTCTTCAAATCCACAAAATGGGATTTTATTTCGAGATGAGCTTGATTTTCCTTTGAACTAGGGATGGTTTTTAAAGCCAATTTTGAATTGAAAATCATGACGTAGTTGACCCCTTCAATATCAGTTTCTTCGCTCATTTTAGGAGAAACGTTCAAGGCAAAATTATCTACATTGCTGCACTCATAGTCTTTTGAGCAAGTTCTCAAGGGTTTGGCCACCAAATTTAGCTCAGCTTTTCCTTCGGAATCAGTTTTAACCACGCCACCACTTGTGAGACTCGAGTAAGTGAGGTCCAGATTTGGCACAGGCGTTCCATCAAAAAACGTGGATTTTATTTCAAAATGCATTGTTTCACCGGCAAAAACGGCTTTTTTATCAGTATCGACTGTGATCTGATAAGCGGGTTTTACATAATTTTGGAGGGTGAGATATTCCTGTGAAATCAAATTTTCGCCTTGATAGAGCTTGATGTTATAAAAATCAACGGGCAATTGACTGAATTTGAAACTGCCAGAATAAGTACCATCTGCCCCAAGCTTTATCGATTTTTCCTCAATCACTGAGTCAGCGTTAGACAAAAGTTTTATGGAGAGATCGTCGAGGCTTGCCCTTTCATTTTTTGGCTTCAAAAAACCCCAAAAATTTATTTCATCCGTTTGTTTATAAATGGGACGATCCATGGTGAAGCTATACCAGTAATTGGATTTTGTATCACCGGACCCCCCCTGGCCATAATAATCTGGATCGATGCGGTGAATGAGAGTTTGATCGTCCGACGTTATTTTTAGAATCTCAGGCTTCACTTGATTCCGGAGGGACTCAGGGGTTCTGAATACCGCTAGGCCATCTGCTCCAGATTTTCCCAACCCCTCTCGACCCACAATTTCAATGGTTGCCCCGTCCACAGGCTGAGAGGTCGCTACATCATTGACCCAGAGCAGGGTGTCGGTCTGCGTGGTGTCGAGGTAGCTGGATAAATTGGTGATTTGAACCAACGCTTGGCTCTTTGATTGAGGATTTTGGATTTCAAAAAGATAATAACCTTTTTCAAGTTCAGCAGTGGGCAAATAGATGTATTCATTCCACTCAATTTCATCCTGAATTGCGTCAACTTCAGTCACAAGTTTCAATGTGCTTGGGTCAAGAGGAGGAGCCTTATATGAAAAAGAAGTGGCCCAATTTGGAATTTCTGAATGCTTTTTTAAAACTTCGAGATAAGCTTCCACATCAGGAAATTGATAAATCTTCACTTTCAAAGAATTTCCTTCTTCCGCCTCAGCACCGTAACTATAGGTCGTCAAACCAATAGGCTTGTGTTCACCCATTTCATAATAAGCTTCACGAAATTGTGTGCCCTCTGGGCTTTCATAAGCCTGAGCCGTAAAAAATTGAAAAGAATAATCTTCAAGCAGAGCTTGATCGCTGTCTAATAATTTGAGCCCTTTTTTGATCGTCACCGTATAAATCATGCCTGGCTTCAAACCGTCTTTGGGAATGAAAGAGGCTGTTTTGTAATGTTTTTCGAAATGCCCCTCCAAGGCAGGAGAAATTTCAAAATAGCTCTTAAGTTGTTCAAAATCATAGTTTTCGTGACTAAAAGTAATATCGATTCCATTGTCCAACAGGGCACCGGTTTTATCGCCTGGCAGTGTGCCTGTAATCTTAAAGGTGTCCTTGACTTGATAGGCCCAACTAAATTCTTGGGGCTTGCCTTCGACGTAGCTTAAAATAGAAAAGTGATAAATTTGATTCGGTTCGAGGGCTTCTTTGGGAAGCACTTCATAATGCCCTTCTTCGGTTTCTTTAACGTCAAAATCGACCTCAGGCTGAACTTTCAAGCTCTCTTTAATCGCCCCCACCGACACGTTTTCTGACGCTTTTAAAATGAAAGCAGTGCTCGCCTCAATCCCCGAAGCATCTTCCTGACTGGCCGTCATCTCAAAAGAGGCATGAACCTCGGTCGGTTTGAGGGGTGAAATATTAAAGTTGAGGCTGACCATCAGGAGAATCAAGACAACTGCCAACGTTCCCACAAAAGAAATTTTATGCCCTTGAAAGAAATTTAAAAATCCTTCATGCCACCGTGGTTTTTTCTCGGTTTTCTTTTGAATATAGTTCCAAAGTTGTCTTTTGGATCGGTCCAAAGAAACTTTATCCGCCCTTCGATTTATGAATTCATTTCTATCCATTGAATGATAAGGTAATTAAGGAACCAGAATCTGACGTAAGCTCTCCATGGCCCGATGCATCATTGATTTAACAGCACTGGTAGACCGATTGATGGCCTTTCCGATCTCCTCTTGAGACAATTCGGAAAAATAATAAAGACTGATCACATTTTGGTAATCTGCATTTAAAGTGGCCACCGCATCACTGAGTTTTACCAATCGATCGTCGCCAAATAAGGCCTGATCAAGTTCGTTGAGCTCTTCTTTGAGGGTGGTGCAGAGCCCGGGATGGTCTTCAGAAATGTCTGAAAGGGCCGAATCAACGGGGCGCCGATAAGAATTTTTTAGCGTGTTGATGGCGATGCGATAAAGCCAGGCTTTGATAGATATCTCGCGGTAGGTGAATTTATGAAAACTCTCAAAAGCCTTGATGAAGGTGTCAGCGGTTAGATCATAGGCCAGTTCAGAGGACATGGTGCGCTTAGCCAGGTAACGAAGAATCATTTCGTAGTAAAACTCATAAAGTCGCTCAAAGGCCTTGGGATCTTCTTTAAAAGCCGCAATGATATGCTGTTGTTCCTGTGGCGATAAATCCGCTGCGGCCATGCGTTATTTTTTATGAGCTTATTGTAGCAAATCAACAGAGTCTTGCCCTAGCAATAACACCGAATTCTGAAAAGGTTGCGCTCAAAAATTCTTAACTTTTAATTGAGGCGAAGGGGTGTAGAATTTTTTGCACTTGAAAGCCTCTATCATTCTAGATTTCAAATCAAATGTAGTGTATCAAAAAACCCCGCCAAGGGCGGGGTTTAATTTCATCATAGGAGAGTGGCTTAACGCTTCGCCCACTGTGGAGCACGACGAGCGCGTTTGAGACCTGGTTTCTTCCTTTCCTTCACTCTAGAGTCTCGTGTGAGGAAACCAGCGTGCTTGAGCTCTGAACGAAGCTCAGGATCATATTCAAGCAAAGCCTTAGAAATACCATGACGTAACGCATCCGCCTGAGAACTGACCCCTCCTCCTTGGATCAAAGCCACAACATCAAAAAGTTTAAGGGCATTGGCAATCTTGAGCGGAGCTTTAATACTTCCAATCAATTCACCAAAGAAATAATCGTTGGCCATCTTGTTGTTGACGACGATTTCACCTTTTCCATTTTCATAGAGGCGAACTCGAGCAACAGAAGTTTTACGTTTTCCGTTCGCATAAAAATAGTGCCCCTCTTTTTTCATGAGCGTCATTTCACTGACTAATTTTTTCTTGCGAGTCATTTCTTCAGCCATAATTGATTCGTTTAGACGTTAAGAGTAATAGGATTTTGAGCAGCATGAGGGTGTTCTGAGCCAGCATAAACATGCAATTTAGCTAGAATGAATTTCTTCAATTTATTTCTGGGAACCATGCCCGCTACCGCTTCTTTGAGAATGCGAGTTGGATTATTGGCTATAACTGTGGCATAAGGCTTTCGGCGAAGGTGTCCAAGATAACCTGTGTGGTGGATATACTCCTTTTGAGCCTCTTTATTGCCGGTTAAACGGACTTTTTCAGCATTCACGACAACGATATAGTCGCCCATGTCCAAATGAGGTGTGAACGTGGGTTTATTTTTTCCTCGAAGATGAACAGCAATCTCAGTGGCAATCCGACCCACAATCTTGTCGGTGGCATCAACAATAAACCATTGCTTGTCTGATTTTTGTTGAATTTTAGGTGTAAATGTCTTCTGTGTCATGAATGAAAATAATTAGACTAATTCAATTTGTACCATAGGAGCGCTATCTCCAGGGCGAAAGCCAAGGGGGATCACTCGCAAATAACCGGAGCTTCTTTCTTTATAACGCTCCAACAACTCTTTCATTATTTTTTTGGAAGCATTCGTATCGGTCAAATAGGCATTGAAAGACCGCATAGCTACGGTTAGAGACTGGTTTTTAGCCTTAGTGATCAATTTTTCTACGACGGGTTTGACCAACTTTGCCTTCGCTTGAGTGGTTTTGACTTTTTCGTACAAAATAATGGAAGTTGCCATATTTCTGAGCATAGAATCAAGGTGAGCCGCATCCCGATTTACCCTTGCTGTTTTTTGCCTATGTCGCATGTGAGAATGTAATGATTAATACTTAAGAAAATTCAACCTCAGTTCCATCGTCTGTAACTGCTAGCCCTCGAGCAGCTAAAGCCTCTGCCACCTCAGTCATGGCCTTTTTCCCAAAGCCGCGGAAGTTAGAAAGCTTGCTAGGAGTACACTTAACCAATTGTTCAATGGAACCAATTCCTCCGTTGATCAGAGCATTTAGTGTGCGAGGAGAAAAATTCAAAATTTCAATGGGAGTATAAGTTTCTTTCTTGTCCTCTTCGTGTTCGACCACTGCTTTGTCTTTGACAGACTGAGGATCGGAACGGAAATCAGGCTCCACATCATCCCCTTCCATGAGGAACAGGTCGAAGTAAGATTTGAGAACATTGGAAGAAAATTTGAGAGCTTCTTCGGGTGAAATAGAACCGTTGGTCTGAATTTCGAGCATCAGATTGTCCAAGTCGGTCATTTTCCCCACACGAGCACTCGAAACATCGTAACGAACTTTAATGACGGGAGAGAAGATGGCATCAATTTGAATGAGACCAATATCTTTTTTATCTTTTTTACGAAGCGAAGCGGGAGCATACCCCACGCCCTTTTCAACAACCAACTCCATAGAAAGCTTGACTCCCTTTTTGTTGATATGGCTGATCACTTGATCTGGATTGAGGATTTCAATATCACTCGAGTGTTCAATCATTTGAGCCGTGACCACACCTTCTTTACTGGCATTGAGCTTGATGGTTTCCGGTTCCTTTGAGTGCTTTTTAATTTGAACGAGCTTGAGATTGAGAAGCATGTCAAGGACACTGTCTTGTACCCCAGAAATAGTGGAATACTCATGGGTCACCCCCTGAATTTTTACCGCTGTGATGGCAGCACCAGGCAAGCTGGAAAGCAATACTCTTCTAAATGCGTTTCCCAAGGTCATACCATAACCTGAGGGCAAAGGACTGATGCTAAAAACAGCAAAGTTTTTGTCGGCATCAATAGACTCGATCTTAATTTTGGGCAAGCCTATTTCCTCTTGAATAATGTGCATAAGAATAAAAAAATTAAGAAATTTATCGTGAGTAAAACTCAACGATGAGCTGGCTATCAATGCTCTTTTCTAAATCGTCTTTTTCAGGAAGCGCCAGGACTTCCACAGATAATTTTTTCAGATCGACATTCAACCATTTAGGTGAATAGTCTTTTAGTTTTGAAAGATCAGCATAGAGGGGAGAAGTTGAAAAACGTGTCACAAGTTCAATTTTATCCCCTGGGCGCACTTGAATTGAAGGAATGTCGACTCGGCGACCATTGAGCTTGAAATGACCATGGGTAACCATTTGTCGGGCTTGAGGACGAGTGACTGCAAACTGAGAAACGTAAACCACATTGTCCAAGCGTCTTTCAAAAAGGCCTAGAAAGTTTTGACCGGTATCCCCTGCCTGCGCAATCGCTTTTTGCATGTAACGGCTGGTTTGCTTTTCAGAAACACCAAAAATATATCTCGCTTTTTGCTTTTCATCCAACTGTCGGCCATATTCACTTTTCTTTGTGAACTTTGCTCCATGAACCCCAGGCTTTGACTGCCTATTACGGAGGATTTTAGTATACTTTTCGGTGCCAAAGAGGTTGACTCCCAATCTTCGGCAAAGCTTTGCTTTAGGTCCTGTATATCTCATTGATAATTTTAAGTTCTAAAATTTTAAATTAAACACGTCGAGCCTTCTTTTTTCGACAACCATTGTGAGGTCGTGGAGTGGTGTCAAAAATGGCTAGAAGCTCTAGGCCAGCAGCTTGTAAGCCACGAACCGCTTGCTCACGACCACTTCCAACACCTTTGATGAAGACTCTTACTTTTTGTACGTCATAAGGAGCTGCCTTTCCCACCAATTTCTCAGCCGTTACCGTTGCAGCATAGGGAGTTGATTTTCGAGATCCTTTAAACCCATTTGCCCCTGAGCTCGATTGAGCCAAAACATTTCCTTCGGGATCAGTCAAAGACATGAGGGTATTGTTGTAAGTCGCAGTCACATAGACGTTGGCCTCAGGCACTTGTCTTTTGACTTTTTTTGACGCTGGTTTCACTGGCTTATTGGCCATAACTTTGACTTAGGAATTATGTATGATTGAAATTGAGAGTTGATTCGCTATAAAGTTTTATTATTTCTTGGCGACCTTTAGTTTTCCACTTCCCATCGTCTTCTTCTTACCACGTTTAGTACGAGCATTAGTTTTGGTTCGCTGTCCTCGGACCGGAAGATGACGTCGGTGTCTGAACCCACGGTAAGAGCCAATTTCTTGAAGGCGCTTGATGTCATCACCCACTTGCCTCCGCAAATCTCCTTCTGTGGTCAGTTTGGCTACTTCTTCACGGATCTGCTGCTCTTGTTCTGCCGTTAAACTTTCAACCTTGGTATCTAAGTCAATTTTCAATTGGTTCAAAAGGGCTTTACTTGCATTTCGACCGACCCCATAAACATAAGTTAGGGCCACTTCTATACGCTTTCCTTTGGGGAGATTTACACCAGCAATACGGGCCATAACTTTCTGAGAATTAATTATTAATGACGAGTCATTTTAAACTTAAAAATTTAAAATTACTTCGCGAGGCGAAATTAACCTTGTCTTTGTTTATGTTTTGGATTGTCACAAATAACGCGATTTACCCCTTTTCGTTTGATATTTTTACATTTGTCGCATATTTTTCTCACGGACGCTCTAACTTTCATAGTTTCTAGATGACTAAGGGATACAAAAGGATTTTTTTTTAGTTTTTTTCTACTGGAGTCTCTTCTTCAGGAGGAGTGGAATCGTCACTCTTTTTTCCTGTGGGACGTCGATAAATGATCCTTCCCTTACTTAGATCATAGGGAGTCATTTCGAGGGTGACAACATCACCTGGCAAGATTCGAATATAATTCATCCGGATTTTCCCGGAAATATGAGCGGTAATGGTATGGCCCTTGTAATTCTCACCGATGAGCTCAACCTTGAAAGTTGCATTGGAGAGAGCTTCAATCACCCTGCCTTCGACCTCAATAACTTCCTTAGCCATAGACCGTGTGGGGTTTACTTGAACCTAAGCGGTAAGATTTTACCTAATCAACAAGCAGAGCGCAAGCTTTTTTTTACTTTTTTATTCATATGGGCTTATGGCTTGAATTGAAGATTATTTAGCCAATATTTCATACCCCGTTTCGGTCACCAACACAGTGGCCTCAAAGTGAGCTGAAAGGCTGCCATCTTTGGTATAAAGGGTCCAGTTATCTTTAGCAGTTAAAATTGCCCCCTTCCCCATAGCGGAAATAGGCTCAATGGCCAATACCATCCCGGCCTCCATGAGGGGTCCCGTGCCTTTTCTCCCCACATTCATGATTTCTGGGGGTTCATGGAGATTGTGGCCCACCCCATGACCTGTGCAATCCCGCACAATCCCATAATCGTAACGCTCGAGGGTTTCTTGAATCGCGGCGGAAATATCACCAATGTGCCCTTTGGGTTTCACTTGTTTTATCCCTCGTTGCAAAGCTTCTTTGGTGACTTTGACAAATTGTCTGATTTTAGGATCCACTTCACCCAAAATGACCGTTCGACAAGCATCCGTGTGGAGGCCTTTGTAATAAACTCCTGCATCCATACCCAAGATGTCCCCCTCTTTTAGAATTCGGTGAGCGGAAGGAATTCCATGTACTGCCTCATGGTTGATAGAAGTACAAATTGAACCTTTAAAGCCGTGATAACCTTTGAATCCTGGAGTGCAGCCCTCATGACCACGAATAAATTTTTCAGCAATTGCATCCAACTCAAGAGTAGACATGCCCACTTTTGCGAAACGCTCTAAAAGGTCGAGAGTTTCGCTTAAAATCTGACCTGCATGGCGCATAGCCTCAATTTCATCCTTTGTTTTGATGATGATTTTTTTCAAATAAGTTTCATGTCAACGGAAGAGATAACCGGCTTTCTCGTGCATTTCGGTCGTCACATCATCAATATCTTGTTCTCCATCCACTTCAATGAGTCGGTCTCGGTCGTTGAAGCTTTCGATGAGGGGCATGGTTTCTTTCTTGAAGCTGTCGAGGCGATTTTGAATGCTCTCGAGATTGGAATCGTCGGTTCGAGTATATAGCTCCCCGCCGCACTCCTTGCATTTATCACCCTCGTAGAATCCGGGATGAATGGTTTTGCATTTATTACAGACCCTTCGACTCGTCAAACGCTTTACAGCCTCATCTTCGGCAATTTTAATATTTATTCCAAAAGCCTCTCGACCATGCGTCTTTAGGAGCTCTAAAAGCGCATTGGCCTGAACCAGGGTTCGGGGAATCCCATCAAAAAGTAGCCCTTGGGCTTGAGGCTGATGTGATAAAAAAGCCTCCACCACCTGCATGATGATTTCATCACTGACCAATTGGCCGGCTTCAACCGTGGCCTTAATTTTATTCCCCAATTCTGTTCCTGATGCAATCATTTCTCGAAGGGCTCCACCCATTTCAAAAATTTTGAGATCATACTTCTCAGCCAAAATTTTCCCTTGTGTCCCCTTTCCTGAACCTTGCATTCCAAATAATATGATATCCATTCAACGCGGAATTGATTAGTAAAGTTTATCATAATCATGCATCACCAATTGAGCATTGATTTGGCGCATTAAATCAAGGACAACTCCAACCACGATGATCAACCCTGAACCAGAAATGATTAGATCGCTGGAAGAAAGCGTGGTGAATTTAGTGAAGAGAATAGGAACCACAGCAATGACGGCGATAAAAGTACCTCCGAACAAATTCATGCGATTGGAAACTTTTTGCAAGTATTCAGCGGTCTGAGAACCTGGACGAATTCCAGGAATGAAACCTCCTCTCTTTTGAATATTCTCAGCCACTTGTTCAGGATTGAACGTGACGCTGACATAAAAAAAGGAAAAAAGGATAATGAGGATGAAATAGAAAATCATGTAAACATAACTCGGCTGGCTCGCATTGAAATACTGTAAAATGAACGTAGCGATATCCTGAAGCGTTTTTGAATCAGAGGTTTGGAAAAATTGAGCCATGACAGACGGAAAGGTGATCATGGAGATGGCGAAAATGATCGGAATCATGCCCGCTTGATTGACGCGAATGGGCAATCCAGCTTTTTCAGCCTTGGCTCCGGTTGCCCGAGTGGCATAGGTAATGGGAATATTTCTCTGCCCTTCGGTGATTAAGACTACCGCCAGAAGCATGATGATCGTGATGATGACAAAAATGATGAAATAGCTCAGCTTTGTGGTGTCACCTCCTTGACCAAGACTCAACATACGGCCCACAACGGTGGGCATGCCAGAAATAATGCTGGCAAAAATGAGTAAGGAAATTCCATTTCCAATTCCAATGGCCGTGATTTGCTCCCCCAACCACATCATAAAAACCGTTCCCGCAGTCACGATGATCATGATAGGGAGGATGATGGTGGGGTCGGTGACATCTGAAATGAGGGGTAAGCCTGTGGCTTGAGAACTATTGTTTAATAGAACGATCATTCCATAAGACTGCAGCAAAGCAAAAGGAATGGTGAGAAGTCGGGTATAATGGTTGAGCTTGCGTCGACCTTCTTCACCTTCTTTAGAAAGATTTTCTAGCTTAGGAATAACCACGGTCATGAGCTGAATGATGATCGAGGCATTGATATAGGGAGAAAGCCCCATGAGGACGATGGAAAAATTCTCCATTGACCCCCCTGTAAAGGCCGAAAACACACCCAAAAGAGCATTTTGTTGGAAGATATTTCCAAGAGCGTCAAGATTGACCCCTGGAACAGTGATATGAGCGGCAAACCTAAAAACAACAAGGGCAAAAAGAGTGAAAAGGATCTTATATTTCAGTTCTTTTGACTGCCAAATTTGGTGAAAGTATTTAAACATTTGAAGTGATGAACCTGGAGTCATTCACTTGGAGCTTCTTTAGCTCATAGCTTTTGGCTCCTAGCTGTTATTAAAGAATTTTTCCTCCTGCAGCAAGCACTTTTTTCTTGGCTGAATCGGAAGTTTTTTGCACTCTGATCACAAGATTTTTGGCTAACTTACCATTGCCTAAAAGTTTTACAGGAATATCTTTTTTAGCCACCAGTCTTTTTTCAAGGAGAGTTTGAATATTCACTTCTACTCCCTCGTCAAAACAATCCAAGTCGGACACATTGACCACCTGAAACGTCATTTTATTAGGATTCTTAAACCCTCTTAACTTAGGGAGACGGCTGATCAAAGGAGTCTGACCCCCTTCAAAACCTGGTCGAACATTTCCACTTTTACGTTGTCCTTGACCCTTACAACCTCGACCCGAAAAAGTACCATGGCCTGATGCATTGCCTCGACCTAGGCGCTTGATTGACCTTACTGCTCCGGCCTTTGGTTTGATACTACTTAGTTTCATAATTGAGTGAGTGAGTGGCGTGAATGTCTGGGACCTTCACTTTTAAACATTGAAATGATTTTTTGAGTTATCTTTTGTGATTCACGATTGATTAAGCCGCCTTCTCTTCTGACTTAACCTCTTCAGCTCCTTCTTTTTGCTCTTTATTGGCCTCAACTTTAACTTCTTGTTTTGCCTTATGATTTTCTCTCACGGGACGAAGTTCACGAAGGGCCTTAATTGAAGCTTGAGCCGTAACGAGGGTATTCCTTGAGCCTAAACTTTTGGAAAGGATGTTTTTGATGCCAGCCAAATGAAGGATTTTTCTCAAAGCTCCTCCTGCAATTACTCCTGTACCTGGTGAGGCTGGAAAAATAATCATTTCTGCAGCTTTGTATTTGACACGAATAGAATGAGGAATGGTTTCACCTTTTGTGATGGGAACTTGAATCAAATTTGCTTTAGCTCTAGCCACTGCCTTTTGAATCCCTGTCACGACCTCTGAAGCCTTTCCAATCCCAACTCCCACTCGTCCTTTTTTATCTCCAATGGCAACGGTAGCCCGAAATCGTAAGCGACGACCTCCTTTCACCACGCGTGTCACGCGATCAATCTGAAGCACTTCTTCTTCAAATTCTTTCTGCTCTCTTTCTTGACCCCTAGATTTTTGTAAATTCTTTTTAGACATCTTTAGCTGGTTAATTAAAAGTTAAGTCCACCCTCACGCGCTCCTTCTGCCAAGGCTTTCACTCGCCCGTGATAAAGGTAGCCAGAGCGATCAAATACACATGTTTCTATCTTCTTTTCTTTCGCTTTCTTTGCCAAGTCCATCCCCACTTTTTTTGCTGCTTCCATATTTGCCCCCTTCTTTTCTTTTAAACTGGAGCTAGAGACCAATACAATTCGGGCTTCATCATCGATGAGTTGAGCCGAAATAGTAGTTAGACTTCGATGGAGGGAAAGTCGTGGTCGAGCTAAAGTGCCTTTGAGAATGGAGCGAATCTTTCCGTGCCTTCTCTTTCTGAGTTGTTGTTTGGTTGGTTTCATACGATATAAATTGGGAATTGGGCTGTTCTTATTGTTTAACGTGATTATTTAGCTGCCGACTTACCTGCCTTACGACGAACATGTTCGTCAGAGTAACGGATTCCTTTTCCTTTATAAGGTTCAGGAGGTCTGAAACTGCGAATATTAGCTGAAAATTGACCTACCAATTGCTTATCTATGCCCGAAATGATGAGCGTGTTCTTTTGATCTTTATCCATTTCTGCCGTCAAACCCTCTGGGATGACAAGGTCTACGGGATGAGAAAAGCCAAGATTGAGAGTGAGTTTTTTTCCAGATATCTGAGCCCTGTAACCTACACCGATGATTTGTAATTCTTTTTTAAATCCAGTCGAGACGCCTACGACCATGTTGTTTAGAAGCGCTCGAGTGAGCCCGTGTAAGGCAGATGCTTTCGGCTCTTCTGAAACCTGTTTTACCACAAGGGTGTTCTCAATTTTTTGAACTCCCACTACAGGGTCATGCTGAAACTGAAGTTCGCCCTTTGGACCTTTCACTTTGACCATTGTGCCATCCAGCATGATTTCAACACCTGAAGGGATTTCGATGATTTGTTTACCAATTCGGGACATTTATAATTGAAAATTAAGGATTGAAAATTGAAATTATATCACCATACTTCACAAATCAACTCCCCTCCCAAACCTGTTTTTCTGGCCTCAATAGTGGTCATCATTCCTTTTGGAGTGGAGATGATTCCAATGCCATATCCATTGAGAACTGGCTTGAGCTCACCTTTTTTAACGTAAATTCTTTGACCTGGCTTGCTCACTCGTTTGAGATGAAGAGATTGAAACGTAGGATTGAGATGAATTTCGATTTCTTGGAAACGGTCTGTTTTAACAACTGAATAATCCGTCACAAACTGATGATTTTTTAGAACCTGAAGAATAGCCAATTTTAGCTTTGAATAAGCAATTCGAGTGGTGGAATGCTTAGCTTTTACAGCATTCCGAATTCTTGTGAGTAGGTCTGCAATCGGATCAGTAACCATATCTTAATTTATTAATTTATTGAAATTTTTCGTTTCGGTAGAATTACCAAGAAGATTTTTTAACCCCCATGATCTCACCTTTTGAAGCAAGTTCTCGGAAACAAATGCGGCAGGTTTCGAAGAAACGGATATAACCACGAGAGCGGCCACAAAGCTTACATCGATTGTAAGTTCTAACCCATTTATCAGGTTTTTTACCATTCAACAAAGCTTGCTTCATTTTCTTTTGCCTGCGCTCTGTTTTAACAATAAGTGCTGTTCGAGCCATGGGAAATTATGGGTTAGTCTTTTTAAAGGGGAAACCGATCTCTTTGAGTAGAGCTCTTCCTTCCTTATCATTTTTGGCCGTGGTGGTCAGAGTGACTTGCAAGCCGTGTACATTTAGGACATCGTCTGGATTGATTTCGGGAAACACGAGAGCTTCTTTGAAGCCAACGGAATAGTTGCCGCTACCATCAAAGGCTTTTGGATTGAGACCACGGAAATCGCGAACTCGAGGAAAAACAATGTTGACTAAACGATAAATGAATTCATACATTCTCTCTCCGCGGATCGTCACCATGATTCCTGTGGGCATACCTTGTCGAAGTTTGAAGTTTGAAATGGCTATTTTAGCATTGGTCACCACTGGCTTCTGGCCAGAAATTTTAGCCACATTGTTGAGTACATCGGAAAAATCTTTGGTATTCTTGGTGAGAGTTCCAATACCCACATTCAAAGTGATTTTAGAAAATTTTGGAACCGCCATGCGGTTTTTGATCCCAAGATTCTTCTGGAGAACGGGGATTACTTCTTTGTTGAAAGTTGCGTGATATGACATAAATTAGATAACGGTAATTATTTCTTCTCCACTTTGGAGCTGGCTTGCTCTACGGATTGATTGCATTTTTTACAAGACCTATATTTTTTTCCTTTCTCAGGAACAGCATAACCCACACGAGTGGCCTTATTGCAACTAGGACAAATCAATTTGACATTGGAGGCTGCAAAGGGAGCTTCATATTGAAGTCTTTGCCCGGCCTGAGTGGCTGTTTTTTTGATATGACGCGTACGAATATTCACTTTTTCAACTGTGACTTTATTGGTTTTTTTAAAGGCACGCATGATCACCCCGGTTTTCCCTTTGTATTTGCCTGCGACCACCAATACGTTGTCTTTAACTTTGAGCTTCATCTGAATTTAAAATTGAAAATTTAAAATTGAAAATTATATTTACAGCACTTCAGGGGCTTGAGAGATGATCTTTTGATACCCTCGAGCTCGAAGCTCACGGGCTATGGGGCCAAATACACGAGTGCCTTTGGGCATTCCATCATTATTGATGATGACCGCGGCATTGTCGTCAAACTTGAGATAAGAACCATCTTGTCGTCGAATATTCTTTTTAGTTCGCACAACTACAGCCCTTTGGACGGTGTGATTTTTAACCACTCCTTTGACAGCAGCTGATTTAACGGCAACCACAATCACATCACCCACATGAGCATATCTCCTTTTAGAACCTCCTAGGACTTTGATACACATGACTTTTTTTGCCCCCGTGTTGTCTGCGATGTTAAGTTGTGTTTGTGGCTGAATCATCTTATCGAATAATTATTAATTCTTAATTGCAAGTCTTAAGCTGAGGTGCTGATCTTCCATCGTTTCAATTTACTGATGGGTTTGGTTTCTGAAATGGTAACGGTATCACCAATATTATAAGCTGAGGAATCATCAACGTGAGCATAAAACTTTTTGGACACTTGATAGCGTTTTTTATACTTGGGATGATTTTTGTAGGAATTTACAGTCACCACAATGGTCTTTTCCATTTTGTTGCTGGAGATAGTTCCAATCTTCGTTCGCATAAGCTTTAATAATTAGTGAGATCTTTAGTTAATTTTATTAGCATCTTTTACCATTTCTTCAAGTTCCACTTCTTTGAGGGCTGTGTTGAGCTGGGCAATATATTTTTTTTGCTTCTTGACCAAGCTGGTGTCTTTTTCATGCTTGGTTTTAATCGTCATTCGCTTCTTTAGCATTTCATTTCGAGCTTCCTGTAGAGAAGTGTTTAGCTCCTTCTTGGTCAATGATTTGAGTTCTTGATAAGTTTGCATAATTTTCTTGAGTAGTACGGATTAAGTAGTATGTATTATGCATAATGCTTACTGCATAATACGTATTGCAGCTAAATTAGATGTGCCTCAATACGACTTTGGTCTTGATGGGGAGCTTGGAATCAGCCAACTTAAGGGCTGCGCGAGCAAGGGCTTCATCAATGCCGTCCATTTCAAAGAGAATTTTTCCTGGCTTCACACGCGAAACGTAGAATTCAACTGACCCTTTACCAGAACCCATGGGAACTTCTGAAGCTTTTCGAGTGATAGGAGTATGAGGGAAGATGCGAATCCAGATTTTTCCACCCCGTTTGATGGCTCGAGCCATGGCTCGACGTGCTGCCTCGATTTGTCTTGAGGTCAATTCTCCTGCTGTCATAGCCTTCAATCCCACAGAACCAAAGCTGACGGCATTCCCTCCTTTACTCATACCTTTGAGGGCTGAGCGGGAGCGATGAAGTTTCCTATATTTCTGCTTTTTAGGCTGTAACATATTTTAAAATGAATTTATGAATGATCAGGTAGATCTTGAACGTCCTTATCTTTGTCTTTATCTTTATAGTTAGCTACACCTCTTGCCTTGAAAACCAAACCTCTGTAAATCCAAACTTTCACTCCGATGACTCCGTAGGTGGTATGAGCTGGCATGTGGACATAATCGATATCAGCTCGAAGGGTGTGCAAGGGAATATTTCCTTCTTTATACATTTCACTGCGTGAGATTTCGACTCCGTTGAGACGCCCTGAAATTTGAATCTTAACCCCTTGAGCCCCTGCCTCCATAGCCTTTTTTACTCCAAGCTTTACTGCTCGTCGATAAGCCACTCGCTTTTCAATTTGGGCCACCACTGTTTCAGCAATGAGAGGTGCACTAAGATCAGGCTGAGCCACCTCATGAATGTTGACCTCGATGTTCTCTTTGAATTTTTTTAGCAGAGTTTCACGTAAATCTTCTATAGCTACCCCCTGCCGTCCGATGATCAAACCTGGTTTTGCAGCACTGATATTGGCCACAACTTTTTTGGCGGAACGTTCAACTTCTACACTCACAACACCTGCTGGCTTGAGTTTTTCCCGAAGGAATTTCTTAAGCTCCAAATCAGCGTGGAATTTTTTAGCATAGTCTTTTTTATCAGCAAACCATTTGGATGACCAAGTGTTTATAATGCCGATACGCAATGATTTGGGGTTTACCTTTTGACCCATGACAAGGAAAGAGAGTTAGTGGTTATTTCTTTTCAGCGGAAGGATTTTCTTCCTTTTTTTCAATTTTTTTAGCGGGAGATTTTTTTACTACTTTTGGAGCTACATTCTTCTTTTCAATTTTAGATGCTTTTTTATCTACTTTTACATCAGCCTTTAGATTCACTTTGCCATCAGCCCCTAAACTTCCAACTTCTACAGTGATATGAGAAGTTCGTTTTCGGATGGGGTGAGCGCGGCCTCTGGAAATGGGAACAGAGCGTTTATAGGTTGGCCCTTTTGTGACAAGAATCTTGGTGACATGCAAATCATCTATAGACTGCTGAAAATTATTTTTTGCATTGAAGGCGGCAGACTGGACAACTTTATAAAGAATGTCAGCGCCTTTCTTGGGCATGAATTTAAGGAGTACCAAAGCCTCGTTGACTTTTTTCCCACGAACCGTCCCTGCCACGAGATTGGCTTTTTTGGGTGAAATCCGAATTGCTCTTAATATTGCCTTCATTTAAAGTTTTGAATTTAGAATTATTTTGCCAACTTGCCACCATGTGACTTGAATTTTCGTGTGGGAGAGAATTCGCCCAATTTGTGACCCACCATGTTTTCAGTGACATAAACTGAGATGTGAGTCTTTCCATTGTGGACACCGAAGGTATGTCCCACGAAGTCGGGAGAAATAGTACAAGCACGAGACCAAGTTTTGATCACCTTCTTCTGGCCACTGGATTCCATGGCTTGAACTTTTTTATTGACTCTTGGGTCTACGTAGATGCCTTTTTTTAAACTTCTGCTCATAAATTATTAGCGGTAAATGGTAAGCCTGAGGCTTGGATTAATTCTTTTTAGAACGTCGGCCTTTAATAATGAATTTATCACTTGCTTTATTTCGCTTTCTGGTTCGAACTCCTAAGGCAGGCATGCCCCAAGGGGTTTTTGGATTTTTCAGACCGATCGGTGAATGTCCTTCTCCTCCTCCATGCGGATGGTCTGTAGCATTCATTGATTTACCGAGAACTTGTGGACGACGCCCCATCAATCTCATTCGACCTGCTTTTCCGATGGTCACATTGCTATGGTCTAAATTACTGACGCTACCGATGGTGGCATAACACTCTTTGGAGATATAACGAATTGAACCAGAAGGTAAAGTGACTTGAGCTAATTCTCCATCTTGTGAAGAAACTTGGCCCGAAGAACCTGCAGATTTGATCATTTGTGCGCCTCTACCTGGTTGCAATTCTAGGTCATGGATATTGAATCCCACAGGAATATTGCCAATCTTAAGTCTGTTTCCTGTTTTGATTTTGGCTTTATGACTGCAAATGACTTTGTCTCCCACAGCTAGCGTATCTGGAGCGAGGATGTAGCGCCTTTCACCATCTTCGTAACAGAGTAGGGCGATGAAGGCAGTACGATTGGGGTCGTATTCAACGGTTTCTACTTTAGCAGGCACATCGAGTTTGTCGAAGCGCTTGCCATCAATCAGACGATAAAGTCGTTTGACTCCACCCCCGCGATGACGAACTGTAATACGGCCTTGGTTGTTTCGACCTGAGTGCTTGAATTGAGATTCAGTCAAACGCTTGGGAGGCCTTGCCTTTGTGAGCCCACTATAATCAACAGTGGTCATATTTCTGCGACCCGGTGTTGTAGGATTATATTTCTTGATCGCCATTACTTGGATGTTTTCAATTTATTAAAATCAATGGACTGTTTTTCTTTGAGCGTGACAATAGCTTTCTTACTGGCTGGTCGTTTGGTCATGATCTTTCCTCGAGCGGCCATTCGAACCTTCTTTTGAACGGGAATAACATTTACAGAGGCAACTTCTACCCCATAGGCCATCTCTACAGCCTTGGTCACTTCGACCTTAGTGGCTCGACTGTGAACTCGGAACGTGTATTTATATTGAGCATGAGCTGCGGCGCTTTTTTCTGTGACTACCGGTGCGAGTAAAACATTCGTTAGGTGCATATTTTTTCAATTTTCAGTTCTGGATTTTTAAGTTTCAAATGGATTTGAAAGCTTTAAAGTAAAACTGAAGCATTAATTATAAATAGAGCTCTTCGGCACGTTTGAGGGAGGCTTCCATGAACATGATATTTTCGTAACGGAGCAAGTCGTAAGGATTCAAATAGTCGATGAGAATGGTTTTGACGTGAGGAAGATTATTGGCTGATTTTTCAATGATGGCATCCTTTTTATCAAGAACAACCAATAGGTTACGCCCTTGAGGAAGCTTGGAAAGAAAGAGGTTAAACGCTTTAGTTTTAGGAGTTTCAGTTTGGTAAGTGTCGAGCGCAAAAACTTTATTTTCAGCCGCTTTTTGTGACAAACAAGAGAAAAGGGCTGCCCGTCTGGCCTTTTTGGGCATATTTAGGGTGTAATTGCGAGTGTTGCGAGGACCAAAGGCAACTCCTCCTGAGCGCCAGATAGGGTTACGAGTTGAGCCAAAACGAGCTCGACCGGTTCCCTTTTGCTTCCAAGGCTTCTTTCCTCCTCCACGAACTTCGCCGCGGTGTTTGACGTGGGCAGAAGGTTGACGGGCATTGGCTAGTTGGCGAATGACAGATAAGCGGATCAACTCATTGTTGACCGGAACTTTGAAGATGGCATCTGTTGCTTCAACGGTTCCTTTTTTTTCACCTGATTGTTGGTAGAGGTCGATTTTCATTTAATGCTTAACTTTTAATTCTTATTAATTATGAACCTTAGAATTTGATATAGATGTAGGAATTGACGGCTCCAGGTAGGGGGCCTTTGATGGCCACCACATTTTCGCCTTCGGATACTAAAACCACAGGTCGATTTTTTAGGGTGACTTGGTCCACACCCATCTGTCCGGGGAACTTTTTCCCTTTGATGACACGACCCGGTTTGGCACACATTCCGGATGAGCCGGGCTCACGATGGAAGGTGGAACCATGAGATCCTGGACCTCCAGCAAAGTTATGTCGCTTCATTACTCCTTGGAATCCTTTTCCTTTGGAGACTGAAGTGATGGTGACTTCTGGAATTTCTTTTAGGATGTCGACTGAAATGATTTGTCCTTTTTTATACGGTTCTGAAGTTTCAACTCGGAATTCTTTGGTGGTCTTGTATTTTTTATTCTTGGAAGGATTTTTATACGCATCAAATCCTAGGACTATCGCCGGATATCCATCTGTCTCTTGAGTTTTCACTTGTACGACCTCGTTAGGGGCACAGGTGACATAGGTGACAGGGATCACACGACCGTCGTCTTGAATGACTTGGCTCATTCCTAATTTTTTGCCAATTATTCCAGGCATATTTTTTTAGTGGTTAAGGAGGTTTTTGCTCAGTGGCTAGACCCCGCTGTTAACATAAATTTGATTTTTGCCTGTCCATTTTACAGGTGAAAAGAGTGAAGTCAAGGAAAAATAAGACTTTTTTAGACAAGGTGTCTAACTTAAACTTAAATTGAAGATTATTTACAAAACCATAATCACTTATTTCTAATCATTATTAAAGCCAATGCCCTCGAGTTGGATCTTAAAATAAAGAAAAAGGCTTTGAAAGCAAACCAAAGATTTTGAAAATAATTCAATTTCTTTGATCCCCATTTAATTTCCACCGCCACCTGGAATAAATTAAAATCCATGGGGCGCAGGATTCCTCGCGTGTGATCTAGTTTTAAGAAAAGGAGTTTTTGCAGTCTTTCTGTAAATTCGGAAAGAAGCATTTTTTGGGCTTTATTTATTTTCTCATCTCTTTGCATTTGTTCATAATCTGATAGAGCGGTGAGCAGAGCATCGATTTGATATAAAAGGGCCTTAACGGTATAACTTCGGGATTTATCAGGAATAAACGGAGATAAAACAAAGCCAATAAAACTTAGTAGTAGAGGTAAAATACCCAACCTTAAGCGATCGAAGATCGTGAGTTGAATGTCTATTTCCTCTCGAATATCTCGACCATAAAGAATCTTTCCTTCTTGTTTGAAACGTAGGAAAACAGTTCTCTGAGGCACTAAAACTTTTTGACCTGCCTTGATAAGTGGATTATTGGAATGAAATTCGCCTTTTTTCCAATCAATTTCCCCTTTTGAAAAAACAAAAATGGGCACAAATAGAAAACTTTTCTTTTCTATTTTTTCTAAAACTGCGGTGAGAGCATTTCGTTTCTTTTCGTGAGACGTGGAGAGGGATTTTTCAAAATCAAGCGACGGATATTTTTTGACCACTTCCCAAAAAATTTCTGTGGCAATTTTTTCTACCATTTCTTTATCCTCTTTTTTTAGAATTTGGATCACAATATCGACGTCACTTTTGCCCGGTACAAATTCACCGCGAACCGAAGAGCCATAGATAATAATGAAATCGATAAGATTAGAAAAATTCACCACAACTCGATCTCTGAATTCATTAATAAACTTCCAGACAAGTTCTTGCGCTTCTTTTTTGGACAAATTTTGTTTCATGGATGAAGTATAGCAAAGGAAAGCAGAGCAAAGATATGGATTGAAATTTCCCCGGTTTTTTGCTATAAATGAACTACCCCGCAGCAAGCTGACGGGGTATCAAAATCAAAATAAGCTCATCTGCTGGTGGTGAAGTTTGATATAGGTCTTTTCTTGCCCTTGGTTTTTTACGTATTGCTGAATAACATTTTCATCTCCATGTTTTCCTACGGTGCTCACGAAGTATCCATCTGACCAAAACTGTC
>CAZNDI010000005.1:0-25815 GCA_964571805.1 uncultured Candidatus Peribacteria bacterium | reverse complement strand
TCCAATACCCTACCGTGGTTGGAAAGGTTTACATGCTCAAACTCCTCCATCTCGTAGAAGATAAGTTGCATGCTCGTTCGGTGGGTCCTTACTCTTTGGTCACTCAACAGCCGTTGGGAGGGAAGGCGCAACATGGAGGTCAGCGTTTCGGAGAAATGGAAGTGTGGGCCCTAGAAGCTTATGGTGCTGCCTACACCTTGCAAGAAATGCTCACCATCAAATCCGACGATGTCATTGGTCGAGCCAAGGCTTACGAGTCAATTGTTAAAGGCGAATCCATCAAAACTCCAAGTGTTCCTGAATCCTTCAACGTCTTGGTTAAAGAATTGAAGAGTCTATGCCTTGATGTTGAACTTCTCAAATTGCGGGGCGATCAGCTCGAAGAAGTGCCTCTTGAGGCCGTGATTAAAATTGACGACGACGATGAAATCATTCCTATGATCGATCGCATTAAAGATCTTGATGAAGGCAAAGAATCAGAGGCCGACCTCAGTCTTGAATTGGAGGGGGACAGTTTGGGTGACATGGATGTGATCGAAGAAATGGAGACGGACTTGATGGAAGATGATAGTTTGGAAGATCAGATTTCTGATGATGAGATGAGAGCGATCGAAGAAGAACTTGAAAAGGAAAAATTCTAAAAATTAATCACAGTGTCAAATAAGTAATCATTAATAAATATTAATTATGAGAAGTGTCAATAAAGTGATCTTGGTGGGTAACCTTACCCGTGATCCCGAACTTAAACAAACTACAGGTGGTCAATCAATTGTTACTTTTGGTTTGGCGACCAATCGAGAATGGGTCACCGGAGACCAGGAAAAAAAATCATTGGCGGAATATCATAATATTGCTGCATGGGGTCCTTTGGCTGAAATTTGCGGAAAGTATCTTAAAAAAGGCAAATTGGTTTATGTCGAAGGTTATCTCAAAACCCGTTCATGGGACAGTCCAGAAGGCGTAAAAATATTTAAGACCGAAATTGTGGCCACCGACATGATCATGCTTGATAAGCGGCCCGAGGGGGATGACATGGATTTTGATCACCCCATTTCACCTGCAGCAAGTCAAATTCCTGATGATAATATGTTTGATCCTTCTTAGTCACTCATTGTAATTAAAGGTAATGTGAAGAATTTTTAGAGCTCACGATTAATCATTAGCATCTCACTCTTAACTCTCAACTTAATAAAGTTATGAATCAACCCAAAGGTCAAAAGCGGCATGAAGATTTTGATTCCATCAGTCTTTCTATTGCCAGCCCCGATTCAGTGCTGGAATGGTCTCATGGAGAAGTCACGAAACCCGAAACCATCAACTACCGTACTCAAAAACCTGAAAGAGATGGTCTTTTTTGTGAAAAGATTTTTGGACCCACCAAAAACTGGGAGTGTTATTGTGGAAAATACAAACGCATTCGTTACAAAGGTGTGGTGTGTGAAAAGTGTGGCGTCGAAGTCACTCGAAGTATCGTTCGTCGCGAACGTATGGGGCACATCAGTTTGGCCGTGCCTGTGACCCACATTTGGTTTCTCCGCTCCACTCCAAGTCGACTTGGATTATTGCTAGATTTGCCTATTAAGGCCATTGAGCAGGTGATTTATTTTGCGGCTTACATCATCACTAATGTTGATCAAGAGGCTAAAAAAGAGGCTTTAGTGAATTTGGACAAGGATTTTCAAATGTATAAAAAACAGATTCAAGAAGAATTCAAGTCAAAATCCAATGATCTCAAAATTAAGGCGCGCTCTAAATCTAAAAAAACAGATGAATTGTCTGAGGAGGAAATGAAAGCCCTCGATGAAGATGATTCAGACTCTGAAGTGGTGGTGAAGACAGAGGATTCTTTTGCACAAAAAATTGAGGAGCTCACCATGCAACACAATCAGGCCAAAGACGATCTTGAAGATTTGTCCATTGGTGTGGTCTTGGGAGAAATTGAATACCGTGAGCTTTCTATGAAATTTGGCCATGTATTCCACGCAGGAACAGGGGCCGAATCCATCCGTAAAATTCTTTCTGAACTTGATTTGAAGGTATTTATTACTGCGCTTGAAGAGGAGAGGAAAAAAAGCACGGGTCAAAAATACAAAAAATTATTACGCCGCATTCGTCTTGCTTCAGGTCTATTGAAAGCAAATCTCAGGCCAGAATGGATGGTGGTGAAAGAATTGCCCGTCATCCCCCCCGACTTACGACCCATGGTTCAGCTCGACGGAGGTCGTTTCGCCGCTTCTGATTTAAATGACTTGTACCGACGGGTGATCAATCGAAACAATCGTCTCAAGCGTTTGATGGCCATTGGAGCTCCCGAAGTCATTTGCCGCAACGAAAAACGCATGCTTCAAGAAGCCGTTGACACTCTCTTTAACAATGCTGCCCGAGCCGGCCGAGCCGTCTTCACTGCAGGAGACAAGCGCAAACTTCGATCACTTTCTGACATGTTGAAAGGGAAGCAAGGTCGCTTCCGTCAGAATCTTTTGGGGAAACGTGTGGATTACTCCGGACGATCCGTCATCGTCGTGGGTCCTCGTCTCAAACTCAGTGAATGTGGATTGCCTAAAGAAATGGCTCTCAAGCTTTTTAAACCTTTTGTCGTTGGAGAATTGATTCGTCAAGAATTGGCTCACAATGTGAAAGGGGCAGAACGTCTCATTGAAGAGGGAAAGAAAGAGGTATGGGATATTTTGGAAAATGAAACTCAAAAACGCCTTGTTCTCCTCAATCGTGCGCCGACACTTCATCGCCTGGGGATTCAAGCCTTCAAGCCCATTCTCATCGATGGAAAAGCCATTCAAATTCATCCCCTTGTCTGTGCGGCCTTCAATGCCGACTTCGATGGAGACCAAATGGCCGTGCATCTCCCTCTGTCCACCAATGCTCAAAAAGAAGCAAATGAACTGATGTTGGCGACCACAAACTTACTCAAGCCTTCTGCAGGTGAGCCGATCATTACTCCGTCACAAGACATGGTTTTGGGTGTTTATTACCTCACTCAAGGGTTCAAGGGTAAGCTTGGTGAAGGCATGATTTTTGCTGACATCAACGAAGCCATCAATGCTTATCGTTTAAAATACGTTGAGCTCCAAGCCTTTGTATCTGCTCGGGTCAATGGAAAGATTATTGAAAATACGACCGTGGGGCGCTTGATTTTTAATACCTTCCTGCCAGAGAAAATTGAATTTGTGAACAAAACAGTGGGCAAAAATGGCCTCAAAGATCTCCTTGCCGAAATTTTAGACAAAGTGAGTCCCGAAGCGACCGCCATTGTCGCCGATGAATTTAAACGTATTGGATTTAAGTTTGCGACCAAATCGGGCATCACCATTTCTGCCTTTGACATGTTGGTTCCCGAAAAACGTGAGGAACTCATTGCGGAAGCCGATGAAACGGTTCGAAAAATCAACAATCAGTATTGGAAAGGATGGATCACTGAAGACGAGCGTTATCATCATGCCATCCGTTTGTGGTCTGCTCTCAAAAACAATGTGTCCAACGAGATGATTGAGAAATTCCAAAAATATCCCGAAAACAACATTTATTACATGATTGACTCTGGAGCCCGCGGAAACTGGGGTCAGATCACTCAGTTGTGTGGAATGAAAGGTTTGGTAGCCAATCCATCGGGTAAAACCATTGAACTTCCGATCAAATCAAATCTCAAAGACGGTTTCTCCATCTTGGAATACTTTATTGCCACGCACGGAGGACGTAAAGGAAAATCAGACACGGCCCTTAAAACTGCTGAAGCTGGTTACCTCACTCGTCGTTTGGTCGATGCCGTTCAGGACATTGTCATCAAAGAGCCCGATTGTGGCACCATTGTGGAGCACTCCATCACACGTGAGGAAAGTAATAAAATTGGAGAAGGCTTTGAAAAACGAATCTTTGGCCGAACGTTGGCTGTAGATATCAAGGATCCGAAAACGGGCACACTCATTGCTAAAAAAGGCATACAGGTAGACAACGACGTGAGTGCTGCTGTAAAAGCGGCTCAAATTGAACAGGTTTTTGTACGTTCCATCATGACCTGTACCATTGAGAACGGTATCTGCCAGAACTGCTATGGGTTTGACCTGGGAACCAATAAGTTGGTTGATTTGGGAACTGCTGCAGGGATCATCGCCGCTCAAAGTATCGGCGAACCGGGGACTCAGTTGACCATGCGTACCTTCCACATGGGAGGAGTGGCCGAAGGGTCTGATATCACTCAAGGTTTGACTCGCGTGGAAGAGCTTTTTGAAGCCCGCAATCCCAAAGGAGCCGCCATCCTTGCCGACATTTCCGGAAAGGTTTCTATTAAAGTTAAAAAAGAACATATCGAAGTCACGATTGTAGCTCAAGAATTAGGAGAGGACTGCTACAGAATTCCACCCGACTTTGAAGCCCTTGTTAAAAAAGGAGACCGCATCAAGGCCAAACAAATCATTGCTCGGGCCATCGGAGAAAAACACTCTCTCAAATCCACAGATGAAGGCGAGGTGACAAAAGTTACCGCGACAGAAATCTTTACAAGGCATACCGAAACGCATGAAAAAGTCTATCTTTTTGATCCGAAGGAAAAAGTCATGGTCAAAAACAATGATCTCATTGCTCGTGGAACCCCTTTGAATAGAGGTCACTTGAACCTTCAAGACTTGATGATTGCGACGGATGTTTACACCACGCAAAAATACATCATGACCGATGTGCAGCATATTTATGCTTCACAGGGGCAGACCATCAACGACAAGCACATTGAAATCATTGTGAAGCAAATGTTCTCAAAGGTCAGGATTGTAAATCCTGGTGATTCTGACTTCCTCCCCGGAGAATTGGTCAATGCGGAACAATTTAACAATAGCAATGCACTTCTCAAAAAAGAAAAAAAGAATGATGCCCACGGTGAACGCTTACTTCTTGGGATTTCTCGAGTGGCCATCACGACCAATAGTTGGCTTTCTGCAGCCTCTTTTCAGGAAACCATCCGGGTTCTTGTTGAAGCCGCCACCACGCGGAAGATTGACCATTTAAAAGGCTTGAAAGAAAACGTAATTATTGGTAAACTCATCCCCGCGGGTCATATTTACAAGAGTCAATATGATGCAAAAAACAATTAAGCATTAAAATAAAGAATCCCTTTCAAAAATTTCATCGACAATTCTTAATCTCTCACTTCTAATTTAAAGAAAATGCCAACTATCAATCAATTGGTCCGCAAGTCTCGCGAGACTCCTAAAAGAAAGAGTAAGGCTCCTGCCCTTCAATACACCTTCAATTCTCTCAAGAATAAGAATATTCCTTTAAAGAGAGGTGCACCTCAAAAGAGAGGCGTGTGTATCAAGGTCACGACTATGACTCCTAAAAAGCCAAACTCCGCCTTGCGTAAAATTGCTCGCGTTCGCTTGACCAATGGAAAAGAAGTCAATGCCTATATCATGGGAGAAGGTCACAATTTGCAAGAGCACTCGGTGGTCACAATCTACGGAGGAAGGGTGAAAGATCTCCCTGGAGTTCCCTATCACATCACTCGTGGTGTCCTCGACACTCAAGGGGTTCAAAACCGAAAACAAGGAAGGAGTCGTTATGGAGCCAAAAAACCTAAGAAATAATCTCAGCGAGAAGCGGAAACCGATTAGTTTTCTGCTTTACTTGCTTACCGCTTATCACTTACCGCTTACCGCTATAATTTATGTCAAAGACTAAGAAAGTTTACATTCCAGAGGGGTCAAATCCTATGCAAGAAAAATTTATCAATTGCATGATGCAAAGGGGTAAAAAATCTATTTCTCGCTCCATTTTTGCTGAGGCCATGAAAACCATTCGAGACCAAGGTGTTCAAACTCCTGAAGAAATTTTTGAAAAAGCAGTTCGCAATGTGATGCCCAATATGGAGGTGAAAGCGAAGCGTGTTGGAGGAAGCGTTTATCAGATTCCTGTTGAAGTGAAGCCAAAACGCCAGTTGACCCTCAGTATTCGCTGGATCATTGATGCGTGCCGCACTAAAAAAGGCAGGGCAATGGCTCAAAAACTTGCCAATGAATTGATGGAAGCAAGCAAAGAGACAGGTGGAGCCTTCAAAAAACGGGAAGATGTTCATCGAATGGCTTCTGCCAATAAGGCTTTTGCTCACTTGGCTCGATACAATAAATAGGTCCTTTCATTTGGCCAGTTTCTTAAAAATGTGTTATTTTTGAGTTATAGAAAATAAAAACAAAACATGCAATTAGGCTACTCTAAAATTCCTTTCTCTTCCTTTAAGTTAAAGTATTTTTTTGTGGTGATGGCTTTGTTCCCAGTCATCCTTCTTCTTTTTGATCAAAAGGCCTTTGCCCAGTCTGAAAACGAAGCTCCTCCTGCCTCTTTTTTAGATGTGACCAATACAAGTCCTTATTATGTGGCTGTTTCTTATCTAAAGACCATAGGGGTCATTACAGGCTATGAGGATAAAACCTTTATGCCCGACGCTAAGATCAATCGAGTGGAGTCTTTGCGGCTTATTTTGGATGGGGCAAAAATTGTTTCCGATGAAGCCTTTGAAGCTTATTATGCCGATGTCAAAGAGGAGCAATGGTTTGCTGGCTATGTTGTCAAAGCACATCATCTTGGCATTGTAAAAGGAGAGGTGGCGGGTGGAAATTTTAGGCCAGACGATCAGGTCAATCTTGTAGAATTTTTGAAAATGCTTTTAATGGCCAATGAGATGGAAGTTTCGTCTGTCCATGATAAACCGGGGGTGCCCACGATTCCTCCAGACGCCTGGTTTGCAGATTATCTCAACTATGCCGTACAACTTGGAATTGTTTCCGTAAAGCCCGATGGAACCTTGGATCCGGCTCACCTTCTGACGCGTGGGGAGGTCGCCAACATGATGTATTTGCTTTCGGTGATGAAACAAGGGGGGGATACAAATTTTCTCCTGACTCAAGCTCAAGCTCAAATGGCTCAAATTGAAATTTACATTTCAGCCAATCGAGTGCCTTTGGCCAAAGAGGCCTCACAATTAGGGGTTCAATTCACTCAGCAAGCGTATAAAAAGAATCCCACGGATGCCTTGATTCTGGGTCAAGCCAAGGTCGCTAGAGCTTACGATTGGTGGGTAGAAAGTGTGATTTTGGGCATCCAAAAGAAAAATGAGGAGGCTGCTCAAAAAGCGAATGATGCCATTGATAAGGCAACTGAAGCGTGGCAAGCAGATAAAGGCACTCAGCCGATAGCCGCTCACATCAAAGAAAAAGCCCGCGAATTATTGGTGCAGGTGGGAGGGGTAGAAAAATAAAAAAACCTGTAGAGACACAAGATTTTGTCTCTCTACAGGTTTTTTATCCTATCAATGATACTCCCAGTAGCTTCCCAATGCCAAAGGTGATGGCCGCCGTGGTGAGGCCAAAGAGCATTTGACGAAAGCCTGAAAACCACATGTTTCTTCGGGTAAAAAGAGTGATGACTGCCCCGATAAAAAATAAGCCAATGGCGCTAATTGCTGAACTCCACAAAATGGCTTGAGTTCCACTGCTAAAAATAAAGGGGAGCACGGGCAGAAGGGCTCCAAAGGCAAAAAGGAAAAATGAGGTCAATGCTGCTTCCATGGCTGAACCCTTGAGGTCTTCGACGTTTATACCTAGTTCTTCTTTGACGAGAATTTCATGAGCATGCTCTTTGTTTTGAATCACTTTTTCTGCCGCTTCAGTGGCTTGAGCTTCGGGGATGCCTTTGGCCATATAAATCAGGGCAAGTTCTCTCTTTTCTCCCTCGGGGTTGGTTTCTAATTCTTCCATTTCGATTTGCATCTGATTTTCATAAAGCTCTTGTGAGCTTTTGACGGAAATCCATTCTCCCAAAGCCATCGATAAGGCTCCTGCCAAGAGTCCCGCGACTCCGGCCAACAAAACCCCTTGTTCTCCTTGTGTTGCCCCTGCAACGCCCATGACGAGGCCAAAATTGGACACGAGGCCGTCATTGCCTCCTAACACTGCGGCTCGAAGAGCATTCCCCCCCACGGAGCGGTGTCGACTTTCGAATTTAAGCAGGTTGGATCCACTGACTTTGGGTTCATTTTCCAATAAGGTCTGCAAGATGGTTTCATGATTGGTTTCGGTACCGCGCAGAGGAATGTGGTGTTTCTTCTTCGTGACGATCACCGCGTTGGAGATGCTTTTTTCTGTGGCCATCAAAACGCCTAAAACGTAACTATAGCCAAAAACCTTGCCAATCACATTTAAGATTTTGGCCCGGCCCGAAGGCCCAGGGAGGTCTTTTTTGTCCAGGTTGGCTTTTTTGCCAAAGGCTTCTGCATGACCCATTTCAATTTCACTCATTTGTTCAAAAACATGGGCCGCATTTTTATCTTTTTCTGCCTCAGATAGTTTGCGGTATAAATAGCTGGCATCGATTTCTGTTTGAATACTTTTGAGGTCCATAGGGATTTTATTAACTGAAAAAATGAGGGGAAAGTTCAGCTTCTGAGATATATCGTAAACCTTGCTTATAAATCGCATGCAGCGTCCCTCTGTCTAATTCATTGTGATTTGGTATGGTCAGGGTCTGTCTGCCGTTTTTCTGGATTCGAGCTAACTTTATATGGCTACCCCGTTGAGAAAATACAGAAAAGCCAAAAAATAGAAATATCTTTATCACTTCTTTGCCGGATAAAACTTTAAATTTTGGCATGAATCAAGGGTTCAAGTTCAAAAGTCACTAATATTGAAGGTTTTTCTGAAAAGCCGTAATCAGCAAGATTTTCACCTTCTAGCTGTAAGGCAATGGCTTCTTCTAAATTTGATGCCAACTCATCTAAAGTTTTTCCTTGCGTCACTACAGGAAGATCAAGGCATTGGGCAACAAAATAATGATCGCCTTTAGTGATATGAACTTGGATAATTTTCTTCATTTGAGGCATTGATTACTTCATCACTATATCAATTTTATCCCCTTGAATCAAATGAGGTCCATTGAAATCAAAGCAATAAAAATTAAACCAATCGCGATCCGATACCAGCCAAAATAGCGAAATCCAAATTTATCGACCAAGACTAAAAAGACTTTAACGGCTAGCCAAGCGAATAAGAAGGCTGTGACCAAGCCGACGGCTAAAAGAGTCAATTCATGTTGATTGAAGGCCAGAGGGGCTTTTAAAAGGTCGTAGCCCGTTGCTGCCATCATGGTGGGGACAGCAAGGAGGAAAGAAAATTCGGTGGCCTGTTTTTTGTTGAGACCATTGAACACTCCTCCGACAATGGTGGCTCCTGCTCGTGAGACGCCGGGAATCATGGCAATGCATTGAATTAAGCCGATGTAGAAGGCGTTTTTGAGGGGGATGTTTTCGGCTTGTTCGTGGTTGGATTTTTGTGTGACTACTTTTTTATCCACCACAATTAAGATCACTCCTCCAATGATGAGCGAAATAGAGACAACCAAGGCGTTAAACAGGTAATCCCTAATAAAATCGTGGGCTAAGAATCCGATGATGGCTGTGGGAATGAAGGCTACAATTAATTTTTTGTAAATTTCCAGGCTTTTCAGAAATCTACGGGCATAAAGAAAGACAATGGCTAAAATTGCCCCAAGTTGAATGCAAATTTCAAAGGTTTTTAGAAATTCATCATTTTCAAGACCTAAAAGTGAGGAGGTCAGGATCATATGACCGGTCGAGGAAATCGGCAAAAATTCAGTGAGGCCTTCGACGATGGCGATGATGAGGGCGGAGAATAAGTCCATGAAGCGTTTTAGCTTTTACTTAATTAATTTGACACTCTTAACGATATCTTCCAACGTTTTAAAATCCTTTTTGGTATCGCTACTACAAGTAGCCTGAAATTTATAATTGTAGTTTTTTCCAATGACTTCCAGCGTGGGTTGCTCACAAACACTTGTTACAACACCTTTTACTACGGTTAGATCATTTAATTTAATAATTGAGGGCTGAACAGCCTTTGGATCTTCTGCAATAAGACTTTCTGGCAATTTTCCAAAAGAATTTAAAACCTCTTCATCTGAAGTGGGAGGTGAAAAGGTAAGATAATAGGCTCTGAGCCAGGTGCAAGCTCCCCGATTATTAAGAGGACCAAACCTTATTTTATTTAACCTATTTTGTCTTGGCATCTCCTTGATTTCATCTGTTAGGCTATTTAATTGATCTTTGGAGGAGTATAACTCTTCATAAGGATTGATTTTAAATTTATCATTGCCCCATACTGGGTTATAAGGAATGTCAAAATCAATACCCAGGTCGGAGTTTTTATAATTCACTTTAATTGTAGCTACCTCATCATTTAGTGTTACAGAATCACACATCGCAGCTTGTAAAGGATCGCCAACATACTGAGGCGTATTTTCAGAAGTCAATAAAACTCGTGGATTAGGCTCTTCAATTTTTGTGTTGATTGCTTCTGTGCATTCCCAATTCACTTCAGCCGTTTTGGTTTCTTCTGAAACAACACACTTTGGATTGCATCCCGGTTTGGTTGCATTTAGATTGGCATCGAACCACCAGGTTTTGGAATTTTCATTATAATAGCCCTCATCCAAAGCCTTTCCGCCTTTGATACAACTGACTTCGGCAATGGTTCTCGCTTCTGCCTCCGTCATTTGGCTTTGAGTCAAATCTGAATTCAAAATAGACTCCTCCTTTTGAGGTTGCTGAGAATTGCACGCCGTAAGAAAAAGAGAAAAAATTAAGAGTAGGGTGATGTTTTTCATAAAAATAATATTAAGTGATTCCTACTTTTTATTTCAACATACTTAAAATCACATCCTCTAAATGTTGCATTTTAAATCAACTTTCCCCCCTTTAAACCGAACCCCTTCTTTTTTTAAAAATTCGATTTTAACCTTTTCTCCTCCAAAAGCGTACCCGTTCATTGTGCCTCCAGAACCCACGACGCGATGGCAGGGGACGATGGAACGGTCAGGGTTATTTTTCATGGCTGTGCCCACGGCTCGAGCGGCTCTTGGGCTTCCGGCGAGTTGAGCGACTTCTTGATAGGTGAGAACTTTTCCTTTTGGAATTTTCTTCACAACATCATAGACTTTTTGAGTGAAGGTTTTTTCAGGCATATTACTTTTGCTATAAGAATAAGGAGAGGGTGATTCTGCTTATTTTTAGTATACACTTTTATGGCGCGAATTCAGTCGCTGATTTCAAGCCTGAAATCAATCTCATCTCCTACTTCTCCTCCAAAAGCGTACCCGTTCATTGTGCCTCCAGAACCCACGACGCGATGGCAGGGGACGATGGAACGGTCAGGGTTATTTTTCATGGCTGTGCCCACGGCTCGAGCGGCTCTTGGGCTTCCGGCGAGTTGAGCGACTTCTTGATAGGTGAGAACTTTTCCTTTTGGAATTTTCTTCACAACATCATAGACTTTTTGAGTGAAGGTTTTTTCAGGCATATTACTTTTGCTATAAGAATAAGGAGAGGGTGATTCTGCTTATTTTTAGTATACACTTTTATGGCGCGAATTCAGTCGCTGATTTCAAGCCTGAAATCAATCTCATCTCCTACTTTTATCGATTCTTTTTTCCGCACCTCCGCTTTGAGGGGCAATAGATACGAGTTTGATTTTTTGTCGGGAAAGATCGAGGTTTGCCAGCTGGTTCGTCCAATGGTCACCGTCACTCTCAGCGACCCCCAGCCCCTTTTGGATAAATGAAAGATGTGATCAATTTGTTGAGCGGTTTCAGTGGGCAGGGTTAAAAAATGCCAAGCAGCCATGCCGGAATAGAGCCAGACTTCGGCGGAGAGGGGGTAGGTTTTTTTCATGAGACTTGGCAAATTAGTGAAAAGATACTCATTTAGATTGACTATCCATCAATTCTTCATTCTTCACCCCTAAAATGAAATAAGGATTTTGAGCGTCTTGGCGTTGCATGATCACCCAATAAGGCTTGTTCAAAATAAAATTTTTGTGAGGCGGTTCCTCTTCCGGAGGGCCAGCTGACATGGTTTCTCCTGTGATCACGGCTTCATTCTCAACCTTTGCTCCTTCTTCATCCATGTCGAATTTTATGTTTTCAAACATCTGACCGATGGCGTAATCTTCAAAACCTTTGTTAGCAAAATATTTTCCGATCAATTCAACATAATCCCGATGGTGGTCCAGATGTAAAACAGGGGTTTCGAAGCGGTCATCGTAGGCGAGGAGAGGAAGTTCCTTTTTATTGTTTTTTTCAACCTCCGACACCACTTGTTGAGGATCGGTCATGTCATAACCTTTGGCCAAGATGAGTTGATCGGCAGCGTCTTTGAGTTTTAAGCGGATGATGAATTTGTCATCGGACTCATAATTGAGGATTTCCACCGTCTTCTTTTGCTCGCCCTGGGCGTAAAAACTATTAACCGTCTGCCCCAGAAAATTTAGATCACTCGTTTCAAAGGGGGTGAGATATTCAACTTCCTTCAAAAAATAAGCATACGCAATCAGGTCTTTTGGGTCCAAATCCATCTCCAAATCGGCAAAGCTTTTGCTGGGGAATTTGGCTTTGGACTCTTGGTTGATGGTGGCCACCGTTTGCTGTCCATAACCACTTTTGATGTAATAACTCGCTTCATCCAAATCAGTTTTGGTGAAGATCGGATCATTTAATTGCTTGACCATCTCCACAGCCGTTTTGTCGTCGGTTTTAAGTTGGGTTTTTTCTTTGATGAGGTTGTCGTTCAACTCTGTCCATGCCAGGTTCATGGCTCCACCCCACACATAATTGCCTTTGTATTCACTGCCCAGATAAGGTCCGGAAATCGAAGCCTGAGTGTCTTGGATGACATGGGGCTGAGTTGGAGAGCAGGCGGAAAGGAGGAATAAAGCGGAGAGGAAAAGGAATTTTTTCATTTCATTTTTATATTTAGATTGCTAATAAATTATCATGATTACTTCTCAACCTCAATGTCCCACCAAATTCTCCGGCATCTTTTTCGATTGTAAGAAAATTCCCGCAATCAAAGCTCCTGATCCCGCAAAGATCGCCCCGACGAAGAAGGCAATTTGATAACCTCCATTCAGAGCCGCAATTTGATCGACGCCAGACATCAACAGAGTCGAAGTTCTAGACGCCGCTAAACTGGCCAAAACAGCCAGCCCGAGGGCACCCCCCATCATGAACGCCGTATTCACCACCCCGGAAGCCAATCCAGACTCCTCCGGTTTCACATCACTCATCGCCGCCAAAAACATAGGGTTGAACGAGATGCCACAGCCAAAACCAAGTACCAGCATGCTCGGGAGTACATCCACCACAAAATGACCGTCGACGGGTACGCGAGCCAACCAAAAGAGACCCAGGGCCACCAGACTCAATCCCACGGTCAAATTTTTTCGGATGCCAAAATGGAGGACAATTTTATCCGATAACCCGAGCGATAAAATCGCCATGATCACATTTGCAGGCAAGAATGCCAACCCCACTTGCATGGGCGTGTAGCCCAACACTTGCTGAAGATAAAGGGCGGAGATGAAGAACCAGGCGAACATTCCGGCGGACCATAACACCCCTGCCACATTGGCCGTGGCCACGTTCCTCAGTTTGAACAGACTCAAAGGCATCAGTGGGAATTTGATCTTCTTTTCGATGGTCAAAAAAATGATCAACAATAATGCCGCCCCGCCGAGTAAGCCAAGCGTTTGGCCAGAGAGCCAACCCGCCTCATTGCCGTTCACAATCCCATACACGGCTAACATCAAGGCCCCAGTGATGGTGAAAGCGCCCCCAAAATCCAATTTACTCGTTTCAGTGGATCTTGAGTCTTTCGGCAGAAGAAAAATACAAAGGAGAAAAACCAAAATTCCGATGGGAATATTCACCAAAAAGATCCAATGCCAGTCCAATTTACCGGTCAAAACACCCCCCAATAACACCCCAATCGCTCCTCCACCGGCCCCCCACAAAACCAAACACTCCCATGGCTTTGGCGCGCTCTTTTTCTTCCACAAATATATTCATCACAATCGACAGGGCCACGGCTGACACCACTGCTCCCCCCAAACCTTGAATGGCCCGGGCAATGATCAAAAAGGTTTGAGAGTCGGCAAATCCGCATGCCAACGAGGCGAGGGTAAAAAGGACCAATCCGATCAAAAACAATTTTCTGGCCCCGTACAAATCCCCCAGCCGGCCTCCCAAGAGCAAAAATCCTCCAAACGTGAGCATGTAGGCGTTGACCACCCAGGCCAAAGAAGATGCGGTGAAGCCCAAATCCTGTTGAATCGATGGCAACGCGACATTAACAATGGTGGTGTCCAACACAATCATCAGGTCACCCAGACATAAAATGATGAGGGCGAGCCATTTATTTTTGTAGACATTCTGTTCTGACATGAGAAAATGGAGGTTAAAGGGAGTGTGCTAATAAAAGCCACGGGCATGGATTTCAAGCCACTTGAAGATTATAATCGGGAATGAATGTTCTGCAAAACTGGTGGAATAACGTGGAGAAATCTCTTCTTAATTCTGTAATTCTTTTCAGGTTGGGCAAAAGATTTCTCCACAAGGTCGAAATGACACGATCTATTTAGCTTCTTTGTCGTCATCAACAATCCCAAAGATGTTCCCTTCTGTATCTTTGTAGTAAGCCAACCATCCCATTCCTGGTATTGCCATTTTGGGAAGAGCTAGGGTTCCACCTGCTGCCTCAATTTTTTTCATCATTTCATCGACCGATTCTACATTGATCGTGCACACGAAGGCATTGACGGCATCACCGTCTTTGGGGGCAGCTGTTTTTCTTAACATTAAACCTCCATTGATTCCTGGCTCTTGACTATCTTCTTCTGCAGTCATGAGCATCCAATAATCGATTTCTCCCCATTTTTTAAATTCCCACTGGAAGATTTCTTTATAAAATTTCATGGCCCGTTCTGGATTTTCGGCGTGGACTTCGAAGTGGACGACTCGGTTTTTCATAGGATTAGAATTAGGTAATAAGTTTAGCACAGGGCGAGGTTTTGGAACCTCGCTTTCAGGAACCTCGCTTTCAGGAACCTCGCTTTCAGGTTTTTCGCTTTCAGTTTTTTGGGTAATCGTAATTGATCATCCAAGCCACGCCGAATTTGTCTTTCCACATGCCAAAGTAAGCACCCCAAAAGGTGTCAGCTAAAGGCATTTCAACGATTCCTCCCGCAGACAAAGCATTGAATAAACGATCTGCCTCTTCTTTGCTTTCCGCCATGAGGGAAATACTAAAATTTGTTCCTGCTACAAATTTACCCCCCATGGACTCGGTAAAATCGGACCCCATCAAGGCATTTTTTCCAATCATCAAAGCCACATGCATGACTTTTTTGCCATCTTCCGCAGACATTTCACTGCCCTGCGGCGTGTCTTTGAAACGTTGAAAATTGGAAAATTCTCCTCCAAAAACAGATTTATAAAAATTGAAGGCTTCTTCGGTGTTTCCGTTGAAGTTTATGTAAGGATTGATCATCATATTTACTGTAATTAAAAGTTAAAAATTAAGAATGAATAATTAAATGGTTTTTATTTTCTTCCATAAAAAATAAATAACGAAGAGTACCGCCAGCATGATCCACGGGAAGATAACATTGAAAGTGGGGCCATCGGCAAAATACCATGAGGCTGAGGCGCCAATGAAATTGATGGTGAAGCCGGCGAAGGCCCATTCTTTGAGGGTGGGAAATTTGTTTTGCAAGAGTGCGAGGATGCCCAGAATTTTGGTGACACCGGTGATGGTCATGAGGTAGAAGGGGTAACCCAGTTGAAGCATGGCTTGTTTGCCGGCCTCGACTTGCATTAAGCCTCCAATGGCGTCAAAAGCAAAAAAGGCAGAAAATAAAATGAGGAGGATCCAATAAATCGTTTTAGTCGTTTTAACGGTCATGATGAAAGATTAAATGAATAGTAGAAACAGTTTAACATGCCTTGCAGATAAGTTTCCAACTTATCAATGCACATGGATCAATGCATTGAAAAATCATAGTTCATCAAACAATCATATGAATCATAGTTTCAGACAATTGATTTCCATCTCACAAAACAGAGGCCGGTGGTCGGAAAGATGAGAAAATAAACGGCCCACCAGTTTGGGTTTGGGAACGCTGGCTGTTTTGAGGGTGAGGTTTTTAACGTAAATCCGGTCCAGTGGTAAAAGCGGGCGGGCGGCAGGGAACGTTTTGGCATAGTTTCCGTGAAGGGCTTTATAAGTCTCTGTCATGCCCAATTCCCCTTCAAAGATTTTGGAGGATTTCCGGTTCCAGTCGTTGAAATCCCCGGCAATGATGAGGGGGGCGGTCGGACTGATTTCTTTCGTGGATAGGTGGTCTCTGATTTTTTGGTATTGTAAAATGCGTCCGCCGTTTAAGAGATTTAAATGAGATGAAGCGGCATAAAGGAGTTTTTCATCATGCTCATCGGATTCGGGTAAAAGGATTTTACACAAGAGGAGGCCTCTTTTTTCCCGTTTGTTGGTGGAGAGGTCGATGTTTTCAGAGCTTTTGATGGGGAATTTACTGAGGATGACATTGCCGTGGTGGCCGTGGTCGTAAGCTGCATTTTTGCCATAAGACGAATGGGGCCAGAGGGTGTCGGCCAAAAATTCGAATTGATCATCGATCTTCCCCTTCCCTTCCCATTTGGTATTTTTGCCCACGACTTCCTGTAAGAAAACGATATCGGCCTGGGTGGATTCGATAAATGCTTTCATTTCTTTCAGAAAATAATTTCGATTCTTCCAGTCGAAGCCTTTGTGGATGTTGTAGGTGAGGATTTTTAGGTGCATGGGTTTTAGGGGGCCTCCCTAACCCTCCGAAGGAGGGGAAAATTGAGATAATAAATTTTGTGAACTAAATTTTGCCCCCTCCTTCGGAGGGGCCGGGGGAGGCCTCTATATACTTTTCAAATAGTCTTCGAGTGAATCTAGTCGGTCTTCCCAGATCTGCTTGTAGGTTTCCAGATAGGTGGTGGCTTGGTCTAGGGTTTGGGGGGCGAGTTTGACGAACTGCTCTTTCCCCCGTCTGTTTTTGATGATGAGTTTAGCTTTCTCTAAAATTTTGAGGTGCTTGGAGATGGCGGCGAAGGTCATCTTATAGTATTTGGCGATCTGGCCTATGGTCATCTCTTCTTTAGCGACACGCTTAAGAATGTCACGGCGGGTGGCGTCAGCGAGGGAGCCGAAGATGTGATCGAGAGAGGGGATATATTCAACCATATGGTTGAATGATAAGTTATGAAAGAAGGGAAACTTTATTTTCAAACTCTAAATGTCATTCCCGCTTTGAGCCTGCCTGCGGTAGACTGATTGGACGTGAGTCTCACCCTGGTGAGAGACTTAATCTAGGAATCTGCTTTAATTCTTAAGATTCCAATGTTTTTTGACTTTATTTTTTATCTATAAAACTGTCTTTTCTCTGGATTTTCCCATCTCTTCCATGGACGATTAGTTCGGCTTTAGAATTTTTAGCGAGCTGTTTTGCAAAATCAAGGGCATCTTGCTTAGTTTGTGAAATTAGATCAAATCCTTTATGTCCAGCTCTTTTTACAGCCCACCCGGTTCCTAAAGGTACAACGTGTCGATTCTTCTTAATCATACTTAGAAATTAATTTTAAGCTTTTATGAGTAATTTTATTGCCTTAATTTTGTTTAAAGCTTCATCTTTATTTAAAGCGATAATTTTGTAACGTATGTTAGGGCTCCAATTTTCAATTAAATTCCATTCACTTAATAAAATCGATTTAATTTTATACTCTATTCCTGAATAATAAAGTAAATCATTTAAATTATGAATTTTTAAATCTTTGACCTTTTTGATGGCATTAAAAGGATGTGTATTTATTCTGGAATTATTCTTATAGAATTTAAGCTCATTGTCATCTTCAGGATAGCCTTTCCAGAATTTAAACACCTTACAAATCTGCAGCTTAAGGAATAATTCGATTACATAGCCTCCTATATAAAAACCTGTCCCATAACGATTTTTATTTATAAGTATCTCAGCGTCTTTTAATTTTTCTTCCATTAACTTCTTTAAAATGTTTTTGGTAATCATTAATTTTCTGATAAAGAATCCTTAACATTTGATTAAGGATTAATTCTTTCATATTCTGCAAAAAATTTCAAGCTTTATAAGTCTCATTCATCAACCTCTCATACTCCTCAAACGAATCCATCCCTCTCTCCCTCCTCCTCTCATCAATCTTCTCCCTTTCAAAAATAGGTCGGGGGATTAACTTTCCACCTTCACCACGGAAAAACTGAGTTCCATAAAGTTGAGGTCTTTTTTCTGATACAGCAATTCGATCTTCTAAAAAGGCAATATTCGGCTTCTTCACTTCCGTTTCAGGCTCGGCCTTCATCAGCTTTAAACATTTTTTCTGAAATTCCAAATCATGGTCGGCATGTTGAGCCAGGAGCCATGCTTGATTGGAACCTTCTTCGTCTACTTTTGAAATAGTGGGCCAGCCAATTTTATCAATGATTTCCTTGAGCCGAGCCGTATTTTTAAGATCAAGTTTATCATCCCAAAGATCCGGATTTTTTACGGCCTTAAGACGCATGGCTTGATCACGATCGTGAATGGATTTGAGCTCCAAAATAATATTCTGAAATTTAACAGAAAGAGACTCTTCCATAAATTATTATTTTTTAAATTTTCCGAGTTTATCCAGATTCCCTTTCAATCCAACTTCTTTACTCGCTTTTAAAACACTTTTTACTACTTCATCCTCCTCCATAATCCCACACAACTTAGTCGTCGTATTCCAATTCCTAATCGTCATACTTTGGTAAATGGGCAGGGCAACTATTTTAGAAAGGCGACTTTGAGTGGCTTTGGCTATCGGGCGGGAAAAATAAAGCGCGTGTTTTCCGGAAAAACCTTCATCAATGCCTTCTTTGGGCTTTATGCCTTCGATGGTTTGTTTAAAAGCGTCGCTGGCTGAAAGAGGGGGTTTGATGAAAATCACATCATATCGGTATTCATCTTTTTTCTGCCCAAAGCCTTTTGGAGCCTGCTCAATCACCTCTTTCAACTGTTTTTCGGAAATCACGACTACCACTGATTTGTAATTGAAGGTTTTGGAGAGCTGTTTTTCGATTTTTTTAGTCAGTTTTTCAGTGCTTTTTTCCGTCGAGGTAAAAATCACATTTCCGCTTTGGATGTAAGTACGAACGTCTGTGAATCCTATTTCCTCAAAACATGCCTTGAGAGCGACCATTTTGATAATATTATTTCCGCCAACGTTTATGCCCCTGAGGAGGGCAATGTAGTGATTTTTTTTCATAACATTTGAAAAATATGAATTTAAACTGGACGTGGCCCAAAGACTTCTTCTTCTATCTCAAGCGCCAGTAAATGTGCTTCATCTCCATCACATCCCTGGTCAATTAAATTGCATTCTGTCACCTCATGGAATAGTTTTCTCATTCTCTGCTCACCTTCCAAACCTTCATACATGTATAAGTCCCAGCCATTAATATAAGTCGACCTGGAAGAAAAAGCATCACCATCCGACTCACTCCTCGCCACTTCAGTGGAATTCGTTAGAATTAAAAAAAAGTTTGATCCGTTAAAAGAAAATTCAGTACCATAGTTAAAATCTATTGTTTCTAAAAGAATCATAAATTGGGCCAACTTAATTTCCGGAGGCGATATTCTTTCTCTATTTTCCATACATAGATTATATACATAAAAAACTGATCAATTATACGGGTTTGTGACCCTAGCAAATCCTTCGATTTTAATTATACTTCTATTATTTCGAAACTGCCGTTCCCTGATGAAACCTTAATTTCCAACCCTCAGGTGTTTTTGACCACAGGGAACTTCGATTCCCCACTTCCAATTCGTCAAACATCACTCGGCTGACATAAGTGACTAGGAAGACATTCGTATCAATTTGAAACACAAGGAAATTTTGGAGTTCAAATTCCTTAAGAGACTCTTCTTTTGGAACGGCTAGCGTGTCTTCCCGTTTATAAATCCTTCCAGAACGGCCAAATTCGACAAAATCCGGAGCGAGGATTTTATCCATATATTCCAAATCAAAACGGGTTTCAGAGCGCCAGAGGGATTCTTCTAGCTCTCTAATTTTATCCCCATCTTTTTGGCTGATTTCCATAAATTATTGATAACAGTGTAAAACTATTCATAAGCTCTAAAAAAACTATCGTCTTGAGCCATCACTTTTTCTAATTTAAATTTTTTAAATTTTACGCCCACCCCACGTTCCACATCCCATGTGCATTCAAAAGATAAGCCAAAATTTCCTTCAAAATCTTTGCCAGTATATTTGACATAAATTTCTAATGCCGAAAGGTATTTTTCAATTTTTAACGAGCTACTTGGCTTAGGTAAAATATCCTCATGATCAGGACCTTCTGTTTTCACACCTTTTTTATAATCTTTGTAATGTAACTTATAGAATTCTAAAATACCCTGGTAGGCGGATTGCATGATCTCATCATAATTTGCTTTTATACCTTCTATCAGCTCAATTTCTTTATTTTTAAGCTCCCCCACATATTCACATAAGCGAAATACTATTTTCTTATCGCCCACTTTTTCATTCACAATTAAATCTATGCCATCGCTTTCAAATTTAGGTTTTTCAAAAGCTTTTACAAATCGAGGATCATCTTTAATAGAAGCCAAATCTTCATCAAATTCTAATAAATCTAGATGCTTATAATCATGTTTTACAGTTAATTCCACCATATCCAGGGCTTTATTCCTTTCGCCTATATGAGCAAAAGCGCACGCGGCACTGTGAGCGATATAAATATTATCTTCCACATAATCAATAAATTCATCTGAAAGTTCCGCTGCTTCTTTCCATTTGCCTTGGGTACATAAAAAAATAATAGCATTATTTACAGCGACCAAATAATCTGCCCGGTCTAAACTTCGCTTATCTTTAGGAACCGGCAGAGATATGATGGCCCGCAAAAAATCGTATTCATAATCTTTTTTAGTCAATTCCTCCAAGGCAAATCCTAGAACTTCAGAGATCGTGAGTTTATTTCTTACAATTTCTTTAGCAATAACCTCAACTTCTTTACCAACGAGTTTCTTTAGAATCGTCCGCGAATTTTTTTTGACTGAAATCATGAGATTAATCTATGAAAGTATTTGAATTTGTGGAATTTAGGATTAAGTTTGAAAAATGAAAACTGAGAATTATCCCTTTTTTATATTTTAAAAATTAAGATTTAAAATTTAAGTTCGCCGATTTTAAGGCTTGTTTAAGTTTAGGAATTGAGCCTAGCCCCATTCCATGCAACTCCAAAATTTATTTTTCAGAATATTTTGAAAGTTGCTTTGCAGTTTTCACTCTAATATTTTCTAAAGCTCGCCTTGCTGGAGCGCCGAGCAGAGAGGGAAAGTCATCAGCTGGTTTCCGTTCTTCTTCACAAATAGAGCAAGTCGGACAATCAGAGCATTTATAATATTGATGTCTTTTTTTACAGGTTTTGAGGTTTTTGATAGATGTTTGAGTTGCCATTGATTTATTATTTATCTTTTAATCTCACCATACACCCAACAGCTTTTCCGTTCAAATAATGCTAAAATTCTGATTTTTAAAATAGATATTCAAAAAATAGCCAATCATTCAATATCGGCTATTTTGAAATTCAATTTGCTAATTATTCCACATCTCCAAGGGTTGCTACGAAAGCTTCAAATTCTGCCTTTTTCGACTCAAATATTTCTTTTGCCTCTCCCGTGCTATGCGCAACCATCTCGCTCAAATATTTTCGATTATGATTTACCTCTTCCTGTAGCCTGCCACCTTTTAATTGTCGGGCGTAGAAACTACGTCCTTCCCATTGGGGATCGGATGCACGCTCTTCCACTGAAGATTTAATATCTAAGAGGGGATCAAATCTTTTTGCCAATTCTAACTTAACTGCATCTAGTTTTGTCTTTTTTATAATTTCACTCAAGCGATACAAACCCGCTATACCTGCTTCTGGGGAATGAAAAGTATCGTAACATGCCATCACCTCATCTACATTTGTACTAGAAGTATAAATGTTACTATCCACCTGATCGGTGTAGTAATCAGCATCTTCATCATCGGTAGGCTTACTTCTATCTTCGAAAAGTTTTCTGAATCTTTCCCTTGGGCTCATTTCCGGGTTTTCTGTTACTAAATCAGGTGTGATCATAACTTTATATTATATAATATCTTATGATTATATCAAAAAAAGGATGTTTTTTCAATGTAAAAATAGGAATTTAGCTCTTTTTATAAAAATTTTCCTTCCAATCTCACCATACACCACACTTCCTCAAGGTTTAAATACCACTCAATGAAAGCCCCTTCAGGGTCTATATTTGGCTCTGAAAGCTGTTTTTTTAAAGGTTTTTTCCATGATAGAGATATCCTCTATATAATCTTTGATTTCTGTGGAAATATACTCCTTTTTTTAATCAAAAATTTTTCCAAGTCATGTTCAACCAATTCTGCCAGGGTTAATTCTTTCATACCTGCCCGGTAAACAGTCTCTCCTCCATTTTCAGGCCGAGAAATCCCAAAATATTGTCGCTCTATGGAAAAAGGAACCAGGGAATGTATCTTTTGATGAGCTTCCATGACACCTTCCGGAAAGCTTTTAGCCCGAAAACAAAAGACGTGAAGATCCTGATCGAGATGAAAGGTTTCCATATTTTTTAAATTAATCAATAAGCTGACCCTTTGAATTAAACATTGCAATTTTTACCTCTCGCTCATCAGCAATTTTAACATTTTGATCACCGTCACCTGACAATTTAGATTCAAGGTCAGTGGCAAGAAAGATTTTATCACCGTCAAAAATAAGATTATGAAAAGGGGAGTCCGCGAACTCTTTTTCTTGATAGCCCACTAAAATCCGACACCCTAAAATTTTTGACAACTTCCAGGCGATAAATTGTTCTCTTTGAGCCGTGTTTTCTTGGGCTGTATTGTAAAGCTCCAAAGTCATAGGAAACTCTGATTTATTCTGTTGAATAACTAAATAAACCGTATTAGGTCTTTGATCTTCCTTTTCAGGATAATCTTCAATTTTGATTTCTTTAAAATCTAATGCCGGAAAAACCTCATTTAAAGCCTCAATGATTTCCCCCGAAGTAAATTGTTTTTTAAAATGTATTATTTCAAGCATATTTATAGAAATTATTCATTTTACGTTTCTATCAAAGCTCTTTGACTACTAAAGGCTTTAGAATTTTTGAACGTGAAAGATTGATAGTTATCTTGTAAAAAATTCGTAAGTCCAACTTAATTTGGATTTATCTTCTTTACTTAATTTATTTTCACTGAGCAATACTTTTTCAATATTTTAAGGAATGAATTTTTAATTTCTTCAAACTAAAAAACTCCAGTTACTATCGTTTTCTTTTAGCCAATCAATAACAATTTTATCCACTTCAGGAGTCGAAAAAGAATTTTTCAATTTTTGTGGCTCTTGTGCTTCATATTTTATGTCTTCAAAAATTAAATTCTTAAAATGCAAAATACTTTCCACATTTACCATCTTAGTCCACTCATTCAAAATAGGTTTTAGGTCAAAATAGGAAATTCCAAACATAACGATGATACTGCTGATTTTCTCTGGAAAAGGGTTAGTCGGTAACGGATAAATGCTTAAACATTTTCTAAAATAAGCCAGGGAAAAATCTTTTAATAGCTCAGCTTCCTCCTTAGTCCACTTCTCAGTTTCATTCAAATCTAGCCTAGTAAAAGTGATTTCAGGCGAAAGGCAAGGGAACTCAAAGTTATTTACCAGTTCTAAAACTCTTGGCAAAAAGTGCTTCATTTCCCACAGCTCTTGTTCGGAAAAATCTCTAGCAGATTGGTAGTAAGCTCCCTGAAGTAACTGCTTTGAGACTTTCTTCAAAGGCGTTTTTACCAATTCTTTCTCCTCTTCATCGGTCACACAGCAAGCTGTACAAAGTACCAAAGTTTTCCCGATATTATAGTTACCGAAAAGCTCATATGCGTTTTTAATAATTTCCTCAAGTTGTTGATTAATAGGCCTCATTTCAGGGTTGTTTATTAAATCATATTTTAGCTAGGCTCTCATCCCTTTATATTATTCTGATTAGCCACAACCTAATTTTAACCGCATTTTTAGATTTTGGATACGTGCCTAATTCCCCTCAGCTGCTTCTTTCAATTTCTCCATATCAATCTTCTTCATCTGAAGCATAGCGTGCATGGTTTTCCCCGCTTTTTCAGCGCCTAGACTCTGCATCCAAGACTGAGGGAAAATTTGCCATGAGAAGCCAAATTTATCTTTAAGCCAACCACATTGAGATTCCTGGCCTCCATCAGCCGTGAATTTTTCCCAAAAGTAATCGATTTCAGCCTGATCTTTAACATCCACTAGCATAGAAACCGATTCATTAGGTTTAAAGAGAGCGCCTCCATCTAGGCACATATAAGTCTGACCCGCCAATTCAAAGATACCTGTCAAAACCTGACCTTCAAAACCTTGCATTGGTCCTTCCAAGCCTTCTTTAGGGTAGCGTTGTATCTCAACAATTTTTGAATTCCCTGTGGCATGGGGAGCATTATTAAATGTATCTACATAAAAATTCATGGCTTCCTCAGAATGTCGATCAAACCATAAAAACGGAGTAATTTTTTAAGAATTCAGAAACCAAACCGAACACTTGAGGTAAAATTACTTACCTTAATGTGTTCCATCCATGCCCCAGCAAAAGAAAGGTCATTTAAAGAGTGAAGAAAGACATGTGCTCCATGCCTACCTTCAGGAGGGGTATAGCTTAAGAACCATTGCAAAGAAGATGGAAAGGGCAGTCAGTAGCTTGAGTGAAGAAGTAAACTCAGGTGGCGGGAGGGAAAACTATAAACCTGAGGTGGCTCATTTCAATGCAGGTCTGAGGAAATGGAAGGCCAATAGCAAGAATCCTCTCAAAAATGAGAAGGTCTGGGATCATGTGATGGAGAAGTTAAGTGAGGGCCTGAGTCCCAAGCAGATCAGTGGGAGGTTGAAGCTCGATCACAAGGAAGATAAATCCATGAGAATTTCCCATGAAACCATCTATCAATTTGTAAATTCCAAAGAAGGCAGAACACTTGATTTAGCTAAAAAGCTCAGGAGAAAGAAGTTCAGAAAACTCAGGAAAGGCCATAAAACAGACATGAAATCTCTTTCCCCCAAGAAACAAAGGATCCCCCACCGTATTTCCATTCATGACAGGCCCAAGGTGATCAGCTCCAAAAGAAGATATGGAGATTGGGAATCGGATCTGATGGAGGGAAGGCGAGGCAGCAAACACTCCCTATCTGTCCAGAAAGAACGTAAGAGCCAGTACCTGTGCCTGAGCAGGGTGAAGGACAAGACAGCGGAAGAAAATGTAAGGGCCATGGAAGAAAGTCTAAGCCCCTTTCCTGAGCAAATTCGCCTGAGCATCACTTATGACAATGGTTCAGAAAATACCAAGCACGAGGAATTGAATGAGAGTCTTGGAACCCACTCTTACTTCTGTGATCCCTACAGTTCATGGCAAAAGGGTTCTGTGGAGAATGTCATTGGTCTGGTGAGGGAATACTTTCCCAAAGGAACCGATCTTAGTGAAGTGAGTGATGAAGAGATAAAGGCGGTTCAGGACAAGCTCAATCATCGCCCCAGAGAATGCCTTGGCTACAGGACACCCCATGAAGTATTATCTAAAAAGCTAAAGTCCTTGGGTGTTCGGATTGGAGGTTGAATTCAGGACGGAGTAATTTTTTGCATAAAAATATAAATTGTTTTTTAAATTTATTTCAACTTAACATACATAAATAGATTAAAGCCAAGACCAGAACTTTCCGTCCTTTTTCTCCAATGATTTCCCATTAACTCTTATCTTTTTTGTGAATAATAAAGGTGGATTTTTC
>CAZNDI010000004.1:5848-30276 GCA_964571805.1 uncultured Candidatus Peribacteria bacterium | reverse complement strand
ACTTACTTTGTTTTATTCTGACGGACTTTACTGGCATTGATGATTTAAGTATCATATACAACTTATGGGATAAAACTAACCACTAACCACTAACCACTAACCACTAACCACTAACCACTCTCTGCTTGTAATTCATTTCCAAGTGTAAATAAGCGCTTTCGGTCACGACCCGACCTTGGCGGGTGCGGTCTAAAAAGCCGATTTGAAGTAGGTAGGGTTCGTAAAGGTCTTCGATGGTTTCAGTTTCTTCTGCGGTGGCAGCGGCGATGGCATTCACTCCTACGGGTCCGCCTTGAAATTTTTCGATGATGGTGACCAAAATCTGTCGGTCGGTTTTATCGAGGCCCAAATGGTCGACGCCCATGGTTTTGAGGCAGGCTTCGGTGAAGTCAAGTTTTATTTCTGTTTGATTATCTACGGTGGCAAAATCCCGAATGCGTTTGAGCAGGCGATTGGCGATACGCGGGGTTCGGCGCGAGGAGGCGGCGATTTTACTCAGACTCTCTTCATCGATGGCCATGCCCAATAGCCTGGCATTTCTTTCGAGGATTTTACGGATTTCGAGGTCGGAGTAAAAATCCAATTTGTGGATGTGTCCAAAGCGGTCTCGCAGAGGGGCGGAAAGAGAGCCAATTTTGGTGGTGGCGCCAATCAGGGTGAATCGAGGGAGGTCAAGCCGCATGCTGCGGGCGGCGGGGCCTTTGCCGATGATGATGTCGAGGGCGTAATCTTCCATGGCGCTGTACAAGATTTCTTCGATTTGGGTTTTGAGGCGGTGGATTTCGTCGATAAAGAGGACGTCATTTTCTTTGAGGTTGGTCAAAATGGAGGCGAGGTCGCCTTGTTTTTCGATGGCGGGTCCGGAGGTGGTTTTGATGCTGACGCCCATTTCGCTGGCGACGATGTTGGCGAGGGTGGTTTTACCGAGGCCGGGGGGGCCGTAAAATAGGAGGTGTTCAAGGGGTTCTTGTCGTTTTTTTGCGGCTTTCAGTGAAATCTCGAGGTTCATTTTAACGTCGGTTTGCCCGATGTATTCGTCCAATTGATGCGGTCTTAGGGCTAAATCGAGTTTGTTGTCTTGAAGGGTGCCTTGGTTGGTGGTGATTTGGTTGTCTCTTTCGATCATGGGGCAGTGTTAGCGTTCAGCGCTGTATTTAGAGATTTAGTATAGTCAGTATAGTCGATTGGAGTCATCAATACAATTTGCATTTGAAGCCAAAAAATGATATAATTCAAAGATTAATATTGAATTATGTTCAAAAATTATAACACTTTTCTCTCTTCCGCCTCTTTTAAACCCGCCCGTTTGGTATGGGCGAGTTTTTTGGAGGGGTATAAAGCTGCTGAAAAGGCGAAGGCTGGGCCGGGGGAGTCTGGAGAAAAGACCAAAAAAGGGAAGGAAACTCTCAGAAGACAAGTGGAGCAAGATCGTTATGTAAACGATAAACTTAAGCCTTATCAAAAGGAAGTCAGTGATTTCATTAAGTCTCATCGCGATCGCTCAGGAACGATCGAAGAGCGAAATAAAAAATTTTTGCTGGCCGTTGGAGGGGTTGAACCTGTTTTTATCAAGCGAATGCAACTTGTGATTTTTAGGAGATTGAATTTGACGGGGGACAAAAGAGCGGTTGTCGACGGTAAATTGGGTTCGTACACTTTAGCGGCGTTGGCTAAATATTTAAACATTGATTTGCCAGAAGTGACTTATCAAGAATCCAATGCTAGAACGAGCGAAACATTAGAGTTGAATCCGGACGTTAAAAAAATGTTGAATACTCCTAAGGATCAATTATTTCTGGAGTACCAAAATGCTCTTTCAAATGAGTTGGATGAATTTACGGATACGCTTGAAATTAACGATGAGATGACTAATCTTGTGGGTGAGCCTACAGAATTATTCTATCAAAAAATTGAGGACATTATTTTAAGAAATCATGGAAAAATAGACACCAGCACGGTTGACGGCTGGAGACAGGCCTTTAAAAAAGCGGGTTTAAAAAATTACGAAATTGAAGCCATGGGGCTGAAGGCGGAAGCCCCAAGTGAGTCTGAGGTTCCATCGTCCACTGGAGCTACAACTCCTGAGGTCTCAGATTCAAAACCTGTCGAGGTTATTTCAAATAGTCCGAGAGTCGCTGTTCACACAGAAAAAGTAGACAAATTAGCAGGGCCTATAATTGATCTTTTTGAAGAAGAAATTTCTAAAAATATTTTGCAGGGCTTAGTTAATGAAGAGCAGGAAGCTTTAGCTGACGTAGAAGAGATTAAAAATGACCCCTATGATTGGTTTAATTTAATTGATGATCTAACAGGTCCAAATGAAGCCCTGACTCGATATAAAACTGCTTACGATAATTGGAAACTTGCTTCAGCCGACCGCCATGATTTTGCCGCTCAGGAAAAAGTCAAAGATGAACGGTACGCAGAACTTAAAACTGTTGTTACCAATTATTATCTTAAGTTAAATAGAGTGGTTGAAATTAAGAAAAAAGAATACAACGAGAAATTAATAAAAATAATCCAAAAATATGATTTTCCTGAAGGGATGCCCGTCGAAAAGTTTAAGCTAGTAAAGATTTCTAACCATGAATCAGTCGTGGAAGGCCCTTGGGATGAGGTAGACACTAAATACCCCCCTTATTTTTCTGAATTCATGGGAAATTTTCTAATTAGTGGTGATGGCTATAATCCTCCTACTTCTGCCATTGGCTCTTTGGAAGATCTTAAGCCCTTAATAAAAGGAAAAGAAGAAGGTGATGAAAAAAGTTTAAATATTAAGGCAATAAAAGACCATATTGAAGCTGAAGGATGGGATCCTGTAAAGGCAATTAATTCATGGATTTACTATTTTAATCTTCAAAAATTTGCTAGGGAAAATGATGGGTTGTTGCGCGATAAGAACCTTGAGCTTTTCAAAGAAATGAATGATATTCGTTCACTGCCTGAAAGTAAGCTTAAATAATATTAGTTATCTAGTAATTTATACTCGTGCTTCGATCGATCAAATCTCAAATCATCCTCGCCCTTTCGATCATCATCATCGCCATACTAGGGGCGACAGGCTACCTCCTCATCGATCAAAAGATCCGCGAAGTCAACCAAGACATCTACAACAAAGCTGTCAGTTTTGCCGAACTCACCCATGAACGCATCATCCGCAGCTACGAAAACAACTACCAACAGCAAGCCTTTGCCAACTTCGAACGAGAACTTGCCGAAATTTATGCCCTCAACCAAGACATCCCCAGCCTCTCTATTTACAGCTACAACGGCAACCGCCTTTACCCCGCCGATACCCTCGAAGAAGCCCCTGAATCCGACCGTATCCAAGCCACCTTTCCCTCTGTCAAAGTTAAAGGTAGCGGGCGCATCATCTACTTGGAACAAAGCAACGGCCAGCTCCGCTCCACCAATTTCAATGGACAAGACGTCACCCCGCTTCAGGAAACAGAACAAATAGAAAATGTCGTCTATCCCTTTCGTGACCCCAACAACATTGCTCGCAACTTTTCTCTCAACTACAACGTTTCCTACGACCTCTTAAACAGTCGTATCCAGCAAACCGTCTTACGAATCGGAGCCATTGCTGTGGCGGGAATCGTTGTCGCCCTTTTGATCGGTTACCTCCTTGCCTACGGCATCACTCGGCCCATCAAAACTCTCAGCCAAGGCGCCCTTCAAATTGGTAGGGGGGACTTAAAGACTCGCATCCCCATCAAATCCAAATCCGAAGTCGGCATGCTGGCTCACACCTTCAACGAAATGGCCGCCGATTTAGAAGTGAGCACCCAAGCCATGATCGTTCAAGAGCGAACGGCCAAAGAATTGGAATTGGCCAGCAAAATTCAACGTGACCTTTTGCCCGCCAACTTGCCCAAAATTGAAACCCTGGACATCGCTGCCAGCATCGATTCAGCCACCGAAGTGGGAGGAGACGGCTATGATTTTATTCCCATGCAAAACGAATCGAGCCTCCTTTTTTATATTGCCGCCGGCACGGGGCATGGGGTGGGGGCCGGGCTGGTTTCAGCGGTCAACAATGCCCTGGTCACGGCCCTGATGGATCACTACAGCAGCACTCACGATTTGGTCGTCAATCTCAATAAAATTCTCAAATTAAAAACAAGTGCCAGTGTATTCGTGACCATGGTCATGGCCAAATGGAATTTGAAAACCAACATCCTTCAATTCACTCAAGCTGGTCATGATCCCATTCTTCACTACCAAGCTGCCTCAGCCCAGGTCATCAAGTTGGCCCATGGGGGGATGGCTCTGGGGATGATTCCCGACATCGCTAAGGTCATCAAAACAGAAGAGGTGCAGGCCGAAAAAGACGATGTTTTTGTTTTATATACCGACGGCATTCCAGAGGCCTGGAAAAATGAACGGGAAAATTATGGAATGGAGCGTTTCATGGCCTCCCTTCAAAGACACGGAAAACTGCCCACCGCTCAAGCCATTCATGACGCCCTTCTCAGAGACGTTCATGAATTCATGGGCGATTACACACAACAAGATGACATCACTTTAATTGTCGTCAAACGCACTAAATAGCCGTAGACGCGGGATTAATCGCCCGTCTACGGGTTATTTAGCCTTCAACATTTTTGCCAAAAACTGTCCTGTGTAGCTGGTTTTGCATTTTGCCACTTCTTCTGGAGTACCACTTGCTAAAATGTAGCCTCCTCCGCTGCCCCCTTCAGGTCCCAAATCAACCAAATAATCCACTGATTTGATCACGTCCAAATTGTGCTCAATGGTCAAGACAGTGTTTCCCTTATCCACCAAGGCTTGTAAAACGGTTAATAGTTTTTGAACATCTTCAAAATGGAGGCCTGTGGTGGGTTCATCTAAAATATAAATGGTTTTTCCGGTCGAGCGTTTGGCCAATTCTGTGGCCAGTTTAATACGTTGAGCTTCTCCTCCCGAAAGAGTGGTGGCGCTTTGACCCAATTGAATATAGCTCAAGCCCACGGCATTCAAAGTTTCCAATTTTTTATAAATCTGAGGGATGGCTTCAAAAAAGCTCAATGCTTCCTCCACCGTCATTTCTAAAATGTCAGCGATATTTTTGCCATGCCAGGTGATTTCTAACGTTTCGGCATTGTAACGTCTTTTTTTACACACTTCACACGGCACGTACACATCAGGTAAAAAGTGCATTTCAATTTTGACCATGCCGTCTCCCGTGCAGGCTTCACAGCGACCCCCTTTCACATTGAAACTGAATCTTCCTTCTCGATAGCCCCTAAGTTTGGCTTCACTGCTGGAGGCAAAAATTTGACGGATGTCGGCAAAAACGGTGGTGTAGGTGGCAGGGTTGCTGCGAGGGGTGCGGCCGATGGGGGATTGGTCGATGTTGATGATTTTGTCCAGATGCTCAATGCCCCTGATTTCCTTGTGTTTCCCCGCCTGTTGCTTGGCTCGATTGAGCTTGGTCGAAAGCACAGGGCAAAGAATGTGATTGATCAAAGACGACTTTCCTGAACCCGACACCCCTGTGACGCCAATGAAAATATTGAGAGGGAATTTAGCATCCACATTGCGGAGGTTGTTTTCTTCAGCGCCGATGATTTCCAAGAACTTCCCATTTCCTTTCCTTCTTTTTTTAGGGATAGCGATTTCTTTTTTCCCCGAGAGATATTGTCCGGTAATCGAATTAGGATTGTTCTGAATTTCTTCAGCGGTGCCTTGAGCAATCACGTTCCCTCCGTGTTTTCCGGCGCCTGGCCCAATGTCCAACACGTGGTCCGCAATCCGAATGGTGTCTTCATCATGTTCCACTACAATTACCGTATTCCCTAAATCCCGTAGATGTTCCATGGTTTTGATCAAGCGAGCATTGTCTCGTTGATGGAGTCCAATCGAAGGCTCATCCAACACATACAAAACCCCCTGAAGGGAGGATCCAATTTGGGTGGCTAAGCGGATCCGTTGAGCCTCTCCTCCCGACAAGGTATTGGCCGAACGGTCCAAGGTCAGGTAGCTGAGGCCTACATTTTGGAGAAAATCCAGCCGCGCAATGATTTCCTGAATGATGAGGCGAGCAATGATGTATTCGTTGTCTGTTAGAGGCTTATGTTTGCCCTTGGGGACCATCGCTGTAAAAAATTCATGAGCTTCGTCAATCGACATTTTAGTGGCTTCGATGATGGATTTTTCCAAGACCGTGATGGCTAATATTTCAGGTCTCAAGCGCATGCCATGACAGGTTCCGCAGGTGGTGAGTTCCATGAATTTAGTGATGTTCTTACGCACATAATCTGAATCACTATCATGATAACGACGTTCCAGATTGGGGATCACGCCTTCGTAAGTCGTTTCGGTTTCATAACTCGAATTCTGACTCGTATATTTGGCTTTAAACGTCTGTTCCCCCGTGCCGTACAAAATGAGTTTGGTTTGTTCCTCTGTCAGTTTTCCAATGGGAGTATCGATGTCAAAACCAAATTTCTTGCCCACCTCTTTCAATAAATTGTTGTACCAGTTCATTCTCATCGAAGAAATGGACCAGGGGACAATGGCCCCTTCGGCAATGGTCAAGCGAGGGTTGGGTAAAACCAATTTGGGGTCAATTTTTAATTTGGTTCCTAGGCCATGACAGTCGCCACAAGCCCCATGGGGCGAATTGAAAGAAAAAGAACGGGGGGCGATTTCGGGTAAGCTCATCACGCCGTGGGTTTCACATGCGTAGTGTTCTGAATAGAGCCTTTCTTCATTGCTGTCCGCGTCTAAAATGATCATGAGCCCTTCTCCATAGCGCAAACAGGTTTCAATCGAATCTGCCAAACGAGACCGGTCTTCATTTTTTTCTTCAATTTCTTGTCCCGAATTCAATTTTTTGACCACGCGCTTAAAGCCTCTCACCACCAAGCGGTCTACGACAATTTCCAGGTCGTGCTTTTTGTTGGGGTCTAATTTTAATTCTTCGTTGATGTTGTAAATTTGTCCGTCCACTCGAATGCGCACAAAACCATCTTTCCTAATCTTATCGAGCATTTTAAGGTGTTCTCCTTTTCGGTCGCGCACCACAGGGGCCAACAGCATGATTTTTCCTCCCTCTGGCATGACGGAAACTTCCTCCACAATTTCACTGGTGGATTTTCGGCCAATGACCTTCCCGCATTCAGGGCAGTGAGGATGGCCAATTTTGGCGAAAAGTAAGCGCAGATAGTCATAAATTTCCGTCACTGTTCCCACCGTAGAGCGAGGGTTGCGGCTGGCCGTTTTTTGATCAATTGAAATCGCCGGGCTCAGGCCATCGATGGAATCCACATCGGGTTTGTCCGTCAGTTGTAAAAATTGCCGAGCATAAGTACTCAAGCTTTCTACATACCGCCGCTGACCTTCGGCATAAATGGTATCGAATGCCAAAGATGATTTTCCTGAGCCCGAAAGGCCCGTGATCACAACCAGTTTGTCGCGAGGGATGGAGACATCAATATTTTTTAAATTGTGCATGCGGGCACCTTTGACAACGATTTGCTTCATAATATTTTATTGAAAATTGAAGATTAAAAATTGAACATTAATGAGAGTCAGCCTTTTTTATTAAATAATCACATTTTAATCTTCAATCAGGTCTGCTAAGACTTACACAATTCTGTTTCAAAATCAAGAGTATAATGGTATAATGATAGAAGTATTTTAAAAATAAACATCAAAACCATGATTGAAATGCTTAAAAAAATTCCCTTCTTTGCAGAGTTGTCTGTCGAAGACTTGGAGGCGATCGGTCAAAAGGTCCAGATGCAGTATTTTGGCGCTGGGCAGGTTATTTTTGAACAAGGAGATTATGGTGAAGAGATGTACATCATCAAACAGGGTCAGGTTCAAGTGTTCCGCGAAACAACGATGATCGCTGAACTCACCGACAATGCTTTTTTTGGCGAAATGGCTTTGGTTTCAGACGAGCCGAGGAATGCAACGGTGAAGGCTTTGACTGAAGTTGAGACCTTGGTGCTCAAAAAGGAAGATTTCCGCAGTCTTCTAGAGACCAAGCCTACCATCGCTTCTGCGGTGAGTTATGAGGTAGTCAAGCGGGCCAATCAAATTTCTTAACCTTCCTTTGGGATGACGTTTTTCATTTATTTTTTGCTTGCCCACTTTATTGCCGATTACCCTTTGCAATCGTCAAAGTTGGTTCAACTTAAGACGCAGCACTATTGGGGGGTTTTTATTCATGGCATCATCCACCTTTCGGTAATGTTGATCGTTCTTTATCCTCTTTTATATTCGCGTCAGGCCTGGGTGGGGATCGCTATTGTTTATCTCACTCACAATCTTATTGATCAAACGAAGGTTCAATTGGATAAAATGAATCCAGACAAGGCCCGATTTCTCTACTTTTTAGATCAATTTCTTCATTGGTCCATCATTGCTGGGGTGAGTTATTATGTGGGCAACATTACCCCTCATTTATCAATCCAATGGGCAGAGCTTTACCTCAACCGCACGCTTGTTCTGTATCTTTTTTGTATGGTGCTTGCGACTTATTTTTATGATGTGACGCGATATTTTGTCCGATTGAAATCGGTGCAAGTTCCTTATCAACGGGACTATAAAACGATGTTTCGCAATGGCTTGATCGTGACGGTGGCTTTTGGGGTGAGTGGGTGGATGAATTAGAGAGAAAATGGTATATTAGAAATACCTTAACTTTTTCTATTGGGCGAAGAATCTCTGGTTCAAATCATCACGCTTTTAAAATCTTTTCCCACGATAAAACTGTGTTATTTTTTTGGCTCCCGCAGCCAAAATGAGGAGGGCCCAATGAGTGATTATGATTTTGCCCTTTATCTTGATCAAACTTCTGCAAAGGAAGCCTTTGACATCAAGGCATTGCTGGTGGCTAAAATTGGCCTTATTTTAAAGACAGATCAGGTCGATGTGGTTATTTTAAATCAAAGCACACCTCCTGAGTTGGCTTATAATATTATTTGCAGCGGAAGGCTGATTTACGAGATTGAACCTTACCGGATCATGATCGAGCCAAGAATTTTGAATGAATATTTTGATTTTAAAATCAGTTTACAAAAAAATAATTTAACGAAGGCGAAATGACTAATATTGAGGTGCTCGAAAATAAAATCAGTCAGGTAAAAAAATACCTCCATATTCTTGAGGGGTATAAGAAGTATAAACAAATGGCTATCGAGGATGATTTAAATTTGAAAGGCGCTCTGGAGCGTTATTTGTATTTGGTGATTCAGTCGACAATTGATTTGGCTGAGGGGTTGGTTTCTTTTAGAAAGCTTAGAAAGCCCACAACTCTCGCAGACAGCTTTATCATTCTGAGCGAGGCTGGTATTTTGAGCGAGAGTCTCACAGATAGAATGATAAAGATGACGGGTTTTAGAAACATCATCACACACGATTACGCCGATATTGATTTTGACATTGTTTATGGAGTTTTAATGGAGGGGGTCAAAGATATCAGTTTATTTTTAGGTGAAGCTGAATCAATTTCAGGGACTTCTTGAGTGTTTGAAAAAATTTGCACCGCAACCTTTTAAGATTCATGTGTTATAATTAACGTAATATTAATTTAACCTTTTTAATCATGAAATATCGGCTTTTAATAGCGACTTTCGTTTTGTCCATTTTCGCCCAAAGCACTTTGGCGGCAACGGCCTTCAATGATGTCAATTCCAACACTCTTTATTCAGACTCTATTTATTGGACGGTCAACCAAGGTATCACTAGTGGTTATGGGGATGGAAACTGGGGTCCAGACGTTTGTGTCAGACGGGCTGAGCTAGTGAAGATGCTACTTGAATACAAATATACGGACCAAGAAAGAGAGGACATGCTTAAAAAATATGATTATATTATTGATTACAGAGATGTAAATCCGTCAGATTGGTTTTTCGAATACATAGCTCTTGCTAGTCATTTGGAAATCGTTGAGGGTTATGTTGACAACTATTTTAAACCCAACAATTGTGTGAATCGGGTGGAGGCGATGAAGGTGGCTGTTAAAACCATGGCTCCTGATGAAACGATCAATGACAACGCTCCTCTATATTACGACGATAAGACGATTGTCGATATGCAGCCCGCGACTTGGTATGCCCCCTATGCCAAATTCTTGTTCCAGAATAGATTGGTCGGTTCAGATCACACTCAACTCGTCAATTACAAGGATCGCTTGATCAAATTCCTTCCTGAAGGTGAAATGTCACGAAAAGAAGTGGCTTACATGATTCATCAAGTCGACAAATATTTGGAATACAATAAGAAGAAAAATCCTGTTCCTCCAGTCGAAAGCTGGTACGAGTGGACAGACAACAATTTAAGCTTCAAAATTCCTGCAGGTTATTTTGTCCACAAAGATGGCGACTATCTTTTTATGGACAATCAGTCTCAGTTTGTAGAAGGGGATGGTGATATCGCTTACCTGACTGTTAAAAACACGACCCTTGCCAATGAAATGAATCAATATGAGAAGGATTTAGGGGAGATGGGGATCTCGGGTCGTCGATTCCATGTGATGGAGTCAAAATCGGCCATGACTGGGTTGATGGACCGTTATTATTTACTCGAAACTCAGGAAGGGATTGTGGTTTACAAAATGAATCAGGCTTCTTATGCTGAACAATTGAGAAATGGGATCATTGGCTCCCTTGTAATTTCACAAGGAAAACTTCAGGCTATCAATGCCTTGCCTAAGAATACCGATTATTTTACCGTAGGCACCAGTGCCCCAGCCGAAACAATATCACTTCACAAGGACATTCTTAGCTTAGAAGTCAGTTATCAAGGAGGTTGTGAAGATCACAATTTCACTTTGTATTGGACCGAAAAACCTTTATCCACCAACGAAAATAACGTGAGTTCTATCGAATTGTATTTAGCTCACGATAATAATGGGGACGCATGTAAATCTAATGTTACAGATAGACTAGATTTTGACATCAGCCCTATTAAAGATAAATTGAATACCACAGCGTATTTACGAGTCTATGGAGGGGGAAATGGAGGGGTTTCTCTGACTGAGAAATATGAAGCTTAGGACTTAAATTCAATTGGTGTTATTCCTAGAAGGCGAAGATAGGGCGGCGAGATGAGTCAATATCTCAAACCCCTTCCTCGCCTTCTTTGTATGGTAAATTAGAAAAGCATGAAAAACCCTCTTCTTAAACTTAGTTGGCTCCTCATGAGCAGTTTAGCGTTGTATCTTTTTTCGATCACTTGGGTTTATTTTTCCTTCCGGTCTGATGTGAATTTTCTTCTTTCCAAACCTGTTGACTTGGTCCATTTCTTACCCTGGCGCATCGCTTTTTATCTGCACATCACGGGGGCCATGTTTGCGTTGGCGGTGGGCCCTTTTCAATTTTTAACCGGTTTGAAAGTCAAATTCAAAAAAGTCCACCGAATCATCGGATATATTTATGTCCTGGGAATTTTACTTTTGGCGGGTCCTGCTGGTTTTTTTATGTCTTTTTTTGCTTCAGGCGGGGTGGGGTCAAAAATCGCTTTTGGAGTTTTAAGTATCGCTTGGGTCACCACGACCTGGCTGGGGCTTAAGACCATTTTGCAAAAGAAAATTCCGGAGCACCGAGCATGGATGATTCGGAGTTATGCCCTCACTTTTGCGGCAGTCACCTTGCGTCTGTGGACCCCCATTTTGTCTGTGGGGTTCAACTTCTCTGAGGCTGAAACTCTGGCCATCGTGCCCTGGCTGGCCTGGATTCCGAATCTTTTGGTGGCGGAATGGCTGATCAGGAGAAAGAAGGCGACCAGTGAATTGGGCAAGGGGTCATGACCCCTTGTTGTCCTTGGTGGGCACGGTGTTTCAGATCCGACCACCATATCACCTTGTCTTTTTTCTGTTTTTCCTTACAATCAAGCCAATTACCCTCTCAATTTAAATTATGAAAAATCGAATCATTTTCCCTATTTTAGGCCTCTTCTTGTTGGCCACAGGTTTCACTGGTTTTTTGATTTATCACAATGGAGTTTTTGATGAAAACGATGTCCCCGACCTGCCCACCGAAAAAGTGAATTTGGTTCTTGATTTTGAATCTACACAAACTTTGGCCCTCGGACTAGAGCCTCAAGACCCCACGTGGTTCACTCAAGAGGGGGCCGAATACATGAGAACTTACCTCCTTGAACCTTCAGAAAAGCTCAATTCTTTTGTGGACGAAGACATGATGAGTCGCTGTGGTAGTGGGGCTAATTATATTTTAAAGGGAAGCCCTACCGAAGAAGTTCCCTATTATTTGGGAGAGGTGAATTTAAATCAAGGCTGTGCGAACCATAAAACATTCTTCGATTTCCGAGTCAGTCCCGATGGTTTGATACTGGAGCTGTCAGACCCAGGTAAAAGTGAATATTCTCCTTATAAGGAATGGTTTAAGACGGCTAAACCGATTTTATAAAACGAAGGCGAGATTCGCGAATCTCGCCTTCGTTTTAAGGACGGTCACTAATCCTCACTTCACCTCAAAATTCCACACTCCATCCCAATCAACGGGCGGAGGATTTTTGAGGAATTCCCCACAACGCTTCACAAAAACCTCGGAAGGGGGGTCATTTTTCAGTGTTTCAAATATAGCTTTGGCTTCGGCAAATTTCTTCTCCCGATAGAGCTTCAGCCCTTCTGCAAAACCTTCAGCAATCTTTTTCATCTCGCCTGTCTCTTCACCTTTTTTTGCCATCAATTCGTAAACCTTCACCGCTGCTTTTTTGCCCTTCACTCTAAGATCATCCAATTCTCGACAAAAGAATGCATCTTTCACGGCTTCATAGGTGTATTCAGAAATCATCAAATACGTGCCATATTGCTTGTTGATGCCCTCTAATCGCGAAGCTAAATTCACGTTATCCCCCATGGCGGTGTAATTGAAACGATTCTTGGAACCCATATTGCCCACCACCGCTTCCCCCGTATTGATTCCAATCCGCACGTGCATCTCGGGCATGCCGACCTTGGCCCACTTTTTGCGGAGTTCTGCCAATTTTTTTTGATTTTCCAAAGCTGCCAAGCACGTGTTCAAGGCATGATTGTGCTGAGGTAGGGGGGCGTTCCAAAAGGCCATGATGGCATCCCCTTCATATTTATCTAAAGTTCCCTGTCCATTCATGATGATTTCGGTCATTTCCCCCAAATACTCATTCAAAAAAGAGACCAGTTCTTCGGGCGTGAATTGCTCAGAAATTGTCGTGAAGCCTGCAATATCCGAAAACATGATTGTCAAATCTACTTTAGCTCCTCCTAACTTGAGCATGCTGGGGTCATTTTGAATTTGCTTCACAATGGTTTTGTTCACATACCGACCAAAAGCCCCCTCAATAAACTTCCGCTCTTTTTGTTCCATGATGAAACGGAGCAAATAAGTGCCAATAAAGCTTGATAAAATAATGAGAATAGGGTGGACCACATTCACCAAAAATCGCAGCTCATAAGCTAAAATACCGGCAATGATCATGCCAATGATTTCTCCTATAACCACAATTAAGGCGTAACGAACCTTGAGGAAGGAAAAAATGATCAAATTCACCCCAAGGAGGCCCACGATGATTATCCAAAAGCTTAAAGCCGATTGATCCCTCAAAAACTTCCCTGTGATGAGGGTTTGAATGGCATTCGCATGAATTTCGACTCCCGGCATACGGATGCCAGAACTCACTGGAGACAAATAGTCATCTTGTAAATCAATAGCAGTGGGGCCGATCAGAACAATTTTATCCTTAAAATCAATTTTTTCACCTTTTTTATCCACTAATTTTCCATTGATTAAGTCTACAAAAGAGATTTGGCGAAATTGATTAGGCTCGGCGAAATAATTGATATTCATCAAGTTGACCTCTTCATTCGCATTTTTATCTGTTTTTTGGCTCACGGGGATGGAAATGTCTTTTGAGAAATCAAAATTTCCTTCGCTAATGCGATAGCTCAGGGGCTCGGTTTTCAAATAAATACGCGAGACGGCAAGAGAAAAAGCGTCGAAAACTCCCTTATCAGATTCAGTAAAGATGGGCAGCTGTCTCACAAAGCCATCTTCATCGAGCAAAATATTGATCCATCCTTGGTGTGTGGAGGCAGGTTCCAAGATTTTATTGGGCCACTCGAACTGTCTTTTTCCATTTTCAAAAAAATAACGGATGGCCATCACCACATTTGAATTTTCCTCTAGGGCACGGGCTAAAATGGAGTCATCCTCGGCACCTTTCACAGAAATATTGGGGAAGGTCAGATCTACTCCAATGACGGCGGCTCCATTTTTATTCAATATCTCAATGGCTTTGGCGTAATTACTCCGAGACCACGTGGTCAAAGCTCCTAGGTGATTTTCATCTAAGCTTTTTTCATCAATGGCCACGACCACGATTTCGCTGCTGGGCTGATCATAATCATAAAAACTATTTTGTAAGGTTCGCTGCAAGCTTAAAAACCAGCCTTGGTGAACAATGATCGCCATGAATACTAACAATCCCACCCCTAAACCCAAGAATTTTAGATATTTTTTAAACAATTTATTATAGGTTTATGATTTGTCTTTATTTAATCATTTTATGAGTTGAATGACTAATTCATTTCATTTTTTACATTTTTCATGACTAAAATCAATCCCACCACTCCCACCAAACTCACCCCCAAGCTCAACAATTGACCTAGACTGAAGAAATTGAAGATGAATCCAATTTGCTCATCCGGTTGTCGCCAGAATTCAACTAAAGTTCGAAATAAGCCATATAGACTAAGATAACTGAAAAAGAGAACTCCCCTTCGAGGCTTTCGACTAAAAATAAACAGCATGATGAGAAATAAAATCACCGAGCTCGCCGATTGAAAGAGTTGAGAAGGATATCTGAGTATGCCATCCCCAAAATCAACCCCTAGCCAGTCCCAATTATGATTCTCAATGGGCCTTCCGAAAAGCTCCCGATTGATGAAATTGGCGATGCGAGGCAAGGCGTCGGCAAGGGCCCCAGGCACGACAATCAAATCAAGCATTTCAACCATTTTCAATTTATACTTTTTCCCCAAAACATAAGCTACGATGGCTGAGCCAATAAGCCCCCCATGAAAACTCATGCCCCCTTCCCAAACCGCAATTATTTTACTGGGGTGATCTAAATAAAATGGCAAATTATAAAAAAGAACATAGCCCAACCTTCCCCCTAAAAGCACTCCCAGCAAAAAAACCCAAAAGGCAAAATCAAAAATCTGTTGATTGTCTTTAAAGACAGGTCGTTTTTTGTTTAAAATCGTCAAAATCCAAATGCATAAACCCAAGCCTGCAGCATAAGCAAGGCCATACCAGCGAACTTCTAGGGGGCCAATCGAAAAGGCAACGGGGTCGATCATTTCTAAAAATTAACAATTAAGAGTTGAGCAAATCCTATCATACTATAAGATTAAAATAACTTTTAACCCTCAAGCGAATGAAGATTCTCGGAATCGAAACCAGTTGTGACGAAACGGCGGCGGCGGTGGTGGAAGATGGGGTGAAGGTTCTCAGTAATGTCATTGCTACCTCGCTTGATCTACACATCGCTACGGGAGGTGTGGTGCCGGAAGTGGCAGCCAGGGAGCATCTTCGCCAAATTTCTCCCGTAATCGATAAGGCTTTATCCGACGCAGGTTGTACCTGGAAAGAGATCGATGCTATTGCCGTGACGACTAGTCCTGGCTTGATTGCAGCTCTGTTGGTGGGAATCAATACCGCTCAAACCATTGCTTATATTCAGAAAAAGCCTTTGATCGAGGTCAATCACATTCACGGTCACGTTTATGCCAATTTCTTGGAACGGGAAAAACCTCCCCAATTTCCTTTATTGGTTTTAACGGTTTCTGGCGGACACAATGAGCTAATGCTCATGAGAGGGCATCACGATTTTCAGGTTCTTGGTGAAACTTTGGATGATGCCGCCGGAGAGGCGTTTGATAAGGTCGCTCGATTGTTGGGGTTGGGCTATCCTGGCGGGCCCATTATCTCAAAATTAGCCGAGGAGGGAGACGGGGGGAGATTTAAATTCCCTCGGCCTATGCTGGACAAAGAAAATCGCCTCAATTTCTCTTTTTCTGGTCTTAAGTCAGCGGTTAGGCGAGAAGTTGAACAGCTGCGAAGGCGAGAGGAGCCTGCCCTGAGCAATGCCGAACGGGGAATCTCGCCTGATGAGCCATTAGATGAAAAGATGATCAAAGACCTCGCAGCCAGTTTTCAAGCGGCAGTGATTGATGTATTGGTGGATAAGCTTGTTTTGGCTGCTTCAGAACATGAGGTCAAAGAAGTGCATTTAGCCGGAGGGGTCTCTGCCAATCGACTTTTTCGAAAAATAGCAGAAGAACGCCTTCCTTCAAATCTACCAGTCTTTTGGCCAGTTGAACAAATATTTTGTACAGACAATGCGGCCATGATTGCAGGGGCGGGGTATTTTCAAATGAAAATTAAATAACCTTCTAGTCTCTCAAGAGAGGAGCTTCCATTTAAAATTCAATTATCTATTATTTTCTGATACAATAAATTTATGAATTACAAAGATATCATCACCATTCAGCCTGGAAAACGCGGCGGGCAACCCACGATTCGTGGGATGAGGATTACCGTTTATGATGTTTTGAAAATGTTAGCTTCTGGCATGACTCAAAAAAAAATCATGAGTGATTTTCCCGAATTAACAAAGGAAGATATTCAGGCTGTCCTTCAATTCGCCTCCGAAAGAGAGCATGCATTAACAACTGTGAGTCATGAAATTACTTCTCGATCAAAATCTCTCTCGAAAAATTCTTAACAAGTTAAAATACCTTTTTCCTGGCTCAAGTCATGTCTATTTGCTTGGAATGCATATGTCGACCGACGAAGATATTTGGAATTATGCCCTCAAAAATGGATTCACAATTGTCACTCAGGACTCTGATTTCAATGAGCGAATTGTAATTTATGGCCACCCTCCTAAAGTCATTTGGCTTCGAATGGGCAATGTTTCTACTGAAAGTATAGAAGTATTGCTCAAAGACTTTTATCACACTATTTTGCTTTTTGAGAAAGATGAAACTTTAGGCTGTCTTCAAATTTATTGATGTAAATTGACGAGATAATTTGTGGTTGTTATACACTTGCTTACTCTATAATCCCTCCATCAACTCTATAAAATGACAAATCAAACCGACTATCTCATCATTGGCTCAGGCATTGCAGGTCTGGCCACGGCCCTTTATTTATGTGAATTCGGTCAAGTGACCGTGGTCACCAAAGGGGAAGTTAAAAATGCCAACACTTATTGGGCTCAAGGCGGGGTGGCTGCGGTCATGGATAAAGAAGATGCCTTTGAAAAACACATTGAGGACACCTTGGCTGTGGGGATGGGCCATTGCAAGCCGGCAGCTGTTAGGCAAATGGTCTTGGGTGGCCCCAAAGCCATCAAATTTTTGGAATCTCTAGGTTTGAAATTTGACTCGGAAGCTCTCATGGAAGCGGGTCATTCCCACCCTAGAATCTGGCGAAGTTCCGATTTTACGGGGCGTGATATTTTGGAGGTTTTGATCAAGGCGGCCCAAAAAAATAAAGCCATTCAACTTTTAGAAAAAACGGAAGTCGTTGAGTTGATGGTAGGCAAAGGGGAATGCCTAGGGGCCTTCATTCGAAATGCTGAAAATGACAATGCACCTGTAGAAAAATTCGCCGCCAAAGAGACAATTTTGGCCACAGGAGGACTAGGACAGCTTTTTGGAAAAACCACCAACACGCTTGGCTCAGGAGGTGACGGGCTCGCCCTAGCGGTGAATGCTGGGCTGGAGTTGGAAGATATTGAATTCGTTCAATTTCATCCCACGGCTTTAGCGATCCCCAAAGAAGGTCGACACTTTTTACTTTCCGAAACCCTTCGAGGCATGGGAGCAAAGGTGGTCAATAGCAAAGGAGAACCCTTCCTTTCAAACTTTGACCCTCGCGCCGAACTGGCCCCCCGTGATTTAGTTTCGCGAGCCATCCACATTGAAGAAATGTCAGGGCCAGTTTACCTAGATCTGCGTCATTTGCCTTCTCAAGAAATCAAGAAAAAGTTTCCCAATATCCTTCAGTCTCTCAAAGAATACAATCTTGATCTCACCACCGACTTGATTCCCATCACCCCTGTGGCTCATTTTGCTTGCGGAGGGGTCCCTGTCGATTTAAAGGGAGCTACTCAGTTGCCTCACCTCTATGCCGTAGGAGAAGTGGCGTGCACTGGGGTGCACGGGGCCAATCGCTTGGCCAGCAATTCCCTGCTTGAGTCCCTAGTTTACGCTAAAATTGTGGCAGACAGTCTCGAAAAAACAGCCACTCTCGATAAAGAAAGAGTCCTCGATGTGGAAGCCCTTGAAACTCCCTCGGTGGTCATTGAAGACTTGCAACAAGTCAAAGCTTATGCGGCTCGCTTGGGCAAAATCATGTGGGAAAATGTAGGTATCTTGAGAACCGAAAAATCTTTGGAAGAAGCCAAAAAGGAGGTCATTGGAATTCCAGCCAGGGATTATCGCATTCAACACCGACAACTGGTTTGCTATAAGATCATTCTCGCTTGTCAAAATAGGCCTCAGAGTCTGGGAACCCACTTTATGACGAATGATATTGTTTGATAAATCTTTGGTAAAAAAGGCAACAAGGGGTCATAGCTCCTTGCCAAATCACTAGCTACCATCATCTTCATACAATCTTTACTTGAATCCTCGCATCAATCCTATCTTGCAAGGTTTGTTGGATGAAAATAAGTGTTCCAGATTCAGAAATAGGACAACCGCCGCAGGCCCCGTGATAGCGAATTAAAATATCCGTGCCCTCAATGTCCATGATTTCCATTCCACCCCCATCCATTTCCAAAGCCATATAAACCTGTTCAGAAAGAACCTCATCAATCAGAGTCACTTGTTCATCGACGGTGAGGGCCAAAAAATCAACTTGCCCGGTCCTTACTGCTGAGGTCATTTTTTAAACGATTTGTGATTAATCCAAGCTGTATTTTAGACTCCTTCTTCTTTAAAAGATAGCCCAGAAAAATATAACCGCCAAAGAAATAAACCACGACCATCACCGAAATCAGCCAAGGATTGAGAGGGGAGGTGGGGGAGAGAATAAAATTGTAGATGGCATGCAAAAAGATAGCCAATAAAAGACCGATTCCCATCATTTCGTCCCGGTAAAGATGAGTCGCTTTGAGATGAAAAACATTTCTAAAAAATATAAATATGGGATTGTGTTTCTTTTCTTGATGCTGCAATAGAGCGAGAGGTGAGGCAAAATGTGCTAAGCCAAAATAATAGCCTAGTACCCCTGAACAAAGCATGTGAACCATGGTGACAATAGTGATGCGCGAAATCACCAAAAGGGCAAAGTGGCCAGTTTCCAAGGCATCCCATTGGGCATTGAAATAAACCATATTTTCATAAAAAGAAAACCCTAGGGCGCTGACAATAGCTAAGCCAATGACGTCATCGATCGATAGAAATTGGTCCTTATTGATCATTTTCATGACGATGAATTTGGCAAACTCTTCCATCACGGCAATGCCCAAGAAAACAGCAAATCCACCTAAGGCCGCATCGACGAAAAATGAATCAATATTTTGTCTAAAATCGACGGGGTCCAGCCTAAAAAAAATCAAATTGATCGATTCATTCCAATTCCCCTTATAAAGAAGGATCAATTGGGCTGCCAAAATTCCTCCGACAAAGGTGAAAAAAGTAATCCATGGGTTGATTTTATGCTTTCGAGCAAAAATAATCATCCAAATGAAGGCGGGAATGAGGGCGAGGAGGAAGGTGATGAAATATTTAATGGGCATTTACAATTTTTAATTTTCAATTTCTGTAGGCGCGCGATTAATCGCGCGCCTACAGATTTTAATTATTTTCCAAACACACTCTTCACTTCTTCCTCTTTGGTATTATGATTTTCGGGAAGGGGAGTGGGTTGTTCCTTTTCACCAAAAGCGTGATAGAGTTCATTTTCTTTAGCGCGGTGTTCAGGGGGCAGTTGGTCGATTTTTTTCATCCGTCGTCGGGCCAATAGAGCCGCCAAAACCAATAGAACAAGGCCCGAAAGGATCCAGAGCAAATAATTGTTTCCTTCAACATGAAAATCAACGGTCACGGTGTCAGACCGGATCTTGCCCTTGTCTCCGTCTACCACTGCGTACAAACTCACTTTATGATCTGTATTTTTTTCTAATTCCCGAGGGGCTTGGATTTCAAACACGCCTTCAGAACTATCCACAATAATAGAGGAAGAAAGAGAGAGGCTTTCCCATGTGGCAAAGATTTGGGCACCATAGGTAGATTGGCCTGAGACTACGGGTCGACCGTTTTTTGTCTTCACTTCGACTTTGCTGAGGCTATTTTCTGAGGTCAATTCCCATCCTTGTTTGAGGGTGCTAGGGTCGAGCTTTATGCCGTCCAAAGCCTCAGGTCGTGGCGTGTTCACCTCAGCATTACTGTCTAAAGAAATTCTTACAGGTTCAGAAGTTAGGGTTTTGTTTTTTAGGCGTGCCACGGCCACAAGGTCATAAAGTCCATCTTCAACAGGGATGCGCGGCACTAAATTGAAGCCGGAAACGATTTCATCTCCCACGGCCACCTCTTTAAAATCACTGACCAAGCCTAGGAATACACCTCCTGTTTTGATGGTTTGAAGACTTCGTTTCAGGGCTTCGGCCTGGCTAAATTCAGCCTGCATTTCTTGAGGCGTTTTTTGTAAATAACTTTCGACACTTTTGAGTACGGCTTTTTGTTTTTCATAGTTGATGTCGGCCTCGCTTTCGGTAAATTTGTAAAACGCTTGGATCTTTGTTTTAACGTCCTTCGTGAGGTCTCTCAGTTCACTATTCTTTTTTTCTTGAGCGACGACATCATTTGGATCAATAACCTCTTGGAGACGACTCGCCAATTTATCAAAGGCTTCAATCACGGGAAGAAGGATCTTATGAGAGGCCGGGAAGGCCGTGAGACCCACATCAAGCGTAGCTTTAGGCGTGATTCCAGAGATATCAAGCGACTTGACCGTCCAATTGTTTTTAGGGTCGGTGATCACCACTTTTCCATATGCAATATCACTCAGGGCACAGTCAGTTTGCACCAGAGGATTGGTTGAAAATAAGTTTACTTCATCCCCATCCCAACATGTGTCATGGTCGCTATCCACGCCATTTATATCTGTATTCAGGTAGCATTCTGTCCTGTCTGATAAGCCGTCTTTGTCGCTGTCTGTTTCTATGGGGTATTTGGCCGCACAAAATTCATTGGTGGGTTTGGCGGGAACAAATAGCGTGCAGGTCACACAGTCGTCTTCGGCAGGGTGAAACAAGGACATTTCGGTCAGTGTCAAAAGCTCTTGAGTGTCACACTGATTGGTCTCATTGGCGCTTCCATGAAGTTTTTTGTATTCACAGATGTCAATTCCTAAACAGTCTTCTGAATCATTGTCTGGGTTTTTGTCGATATCACTCACCTCATAATCGGGGTCATGTTCATTCAAATGTTTGTCGGCTTCATCTTGAGGAAGGTAAATGAGAGCGCCAATCAATTTATCCTTTTCGACATCCAAAACATGGCAGATCAGTTTATGGTCTTTTTTACCTGGCTCACAATCATAATCATCACACCCGGGCACTTCTTTTTTGCCACAATCCCCTTGTTGGCAGTCGGGTTCATTTCCCCCTCCACAATCTTGCGTGTTTGGGTCGCAATTTTCTTGTCCGGGGCTACAGTCTTCAACATCCGGATCACAAGCAATTAGTTCTCCTCCACAATCTTGCGTGTTAGGATCGCAATTTTCTTGTTCAGGCGCACAATCCTCAATATTAGGATCACAAGCCACTAATTCTCCTCCACAATCTTGTGTGTTTGGGTCACAGTCAGGCTTAGGGCACTCGATAGGGGCTCCTGAAGCGTCAAAGCATCCCGGTTGTTCTCCTGGAGGCGTACAATCTTGGGTATTTGGATCACACCCCCCCCCATTTCCACCTCCTCCACAATCTTGAGTATTCGGATCACATTCAGGCTTTTCTGGAGGGATACAGCCCTCTGCGGGGGGGTTTGAACTGCAATCAGGTTCCTTTTCGGGGGGGCTGCAATCTTCAAAAGTAGGATCACACCCTCCACCATTGCCTCCTCCTGGAGTACATGAAATTGGGGCGCCACTCGCATCAAAACATCCCGGTTCTGGCACAGGGCAAGCAATGGGAGCACCGCTGGCGTCAAAACATCCCGAATCTCCTCCCCCTTGTGGAGCAGTGAGGTCTGAAGGGCCACCAATACCTGGCGCACAACCCAAGCCTGTGGCCGGGTCGCAGGCATTTGCAGCTGCTACAGTAATGGTCCGAACGCCACTCGTGGCTGTCGTGTTGCTTTTAAAATCAGTATACGTCGCACTTATTTTTACAATTTGACCTGCTTTGGCATTGGTATTCAGAGTTACCCGATTGGCATAAACATTCGCAGGTCCGGTCACTTTGTATTTGATAACACCTTCGGGCACTTTGTTGTTTGCGGTGGGGCAATTGAAACAAGAGGTGATGTTTTCCGTTGGCCGTCCTCCATTATAATCGGCTCGACTGATGATATGAATGACTTCCCCTGGAGTGCCTGTCCTTTTGAGCGGTGAAATGACGACTCTTGAAAGGCTTTGGGCTGTTTGTGGAGCAGGGGGTTGGACTTGAGGGGTTTCACTCCCGCTAGAAGCAGGGGGAATGGGTGCGGGAGGCGTAGGTACGGGCGTTGGAGTGGTTGGGGCAGGAGTAGGAGCAGGGGGAGGAGTGGGCTCCTGAATGGTCACCTTTGCCCCTATTCCTGAACGGGATTGTACCCCTTGACGCTCATCCACGACCCTAGCCAAGGTATACGTCAATTGAGCGGTTCCAGACTTTTTAAGATTAAAGGTGAGGCTTCCAAAAACTTCTCGACTAGTCACGGCGTTCCCCTCGGGAGCGGGTGCAGAACTTCCCAACAATCTCACTCGTCCTGGTTCAGATAAATTACTACAACTGTCAAAATTTCTGCAGCTCACCGAAGTGACGCTGATGAGAGACGTGTCATAGGAAATGCTGATTTCTCCTCCAAATAGACCTGCTCCTTCATTATTCCCATCCACACAGACATAAAGGGTTTTGCTGTCTCCCACAGTGCCAGAGACTTCCCCGGTCATCGAGCATCCACTGCTAGAAGAAAGGAAAAAAGTTGGATTGTTGGCATCGACTTTATTCAAAAAGACGATGACGAGGCCTACTGACACCATGAAGGTGAGCAAGCCAAAGGCCAATCGATGAAGGGCGCTATTTAAAAGAGCTTTCGCGTTCATTTTTATTTTGTTAGGGTATCCCGCCATTATAACACTTTTTAGGTCAAAAAACAACCTCTGAATCCACTCATTTTTAAAGAAAGACAATTTAAAAACTCACCTCACGCACCCCTTAGGATGACCTCTCTTACTGGCAAAACCTTGAATAGAGCGGTAAGCGGGAAGCGGTAAGTGGTAAGCCTATCACAGAATGTTTGCGGTAAGCTTTACGCTTATCGCTTACCACTTACCGCTTGTGATTTAAGAAGAGCGAATCGCAATTAAGTGTGTAACATGAGTTAAAAAAGCCTTGAGTTCAAAAAACCTCACCAGAAGGGTGAGGTTTTGGGTCCTTTTTAGATTTCTTATTATTTTCTCACCTTACGCGCTCTTGAGTATGAATTCTGTGTAATGACATAACTTTATAAGCGGTGAGCTCCAAAGGGGCCCCTTTGGGGCGAGAGCGTGGAGCGGTGAGCTTGCTGCAATTTTAAATTGAGATTAGCTCTTCGCTCTTCGCTCACCGCTCTCCGCTTGTGATTGAAGAAGGGTGAATCGCAGGCGGTGCCTAACATGAGTTATTTTTTAGCCTTCCGAAATCTTATTTTTTGAGAGACTCCATAGCCCACAATTGAGGCTAGAAAGAGAAGTCCAAGGCTTTCAGGCCCTGATTGAGTTAGGGTGGGGGGGCGCAGGACCGAAGTGTTATTTGAGCTGATGGGGGCAGAAGGTCTTAGAGGTGGGGTTGCGGTGGTTAAAATAACAGGCACTGATTTTCTCTCTAAAGTGATTTCAGTTGTCTTGCAACCCTCTCCTTGGCACTCGCGCTGTACTTCGTCACACGCTTGCAGGGTAGGGTCACATTCTGTGGGGCAATCTATAGGCATGCCTAAGAAATCTTTACACCCAGGATCTTGTTCAAGGGGAGGGGTGCAGGTTCCAAGGGCAGGGTCACATTCTACTGTGGGGCATTCGATGGGTAGTCCAAAAATATCTTTACATCCTGGGTCCTCCTCCTCAGGGCAGTTTCCTGTTCCGAATAGGGGGTCACACACCTCATTAGAACAAGGTTCACCTGCTCCTGTAGGATCGCAATTTGGCTCATCCCCCGGATCAAACTGAGTCCCACTTCCACATTCAATCGCATTTCCTGCGTCATCAAAACAT
>CAZNDI010000004.1:0-5748 GCA_964571805.1 uncultured Candidatus Peribacteria bacterium | reverse complement strand
ATCAAACTGAGTCCCACTTCCACATTCAATCGCATTTCCTGCGTCATCAAAACATCCTGGATCCCGTTCGGGAGGGGGGTCACATTTGGCGGGAGACCCATCTGGTCCAAAACATCCTGGGTCTTCCTCTGGAGGAGGGTCACAAGGGCTGGTAACTCCGCAGGTAGGTTGATCTGCGCGTTGGTCACAAGGCCCTGCAGCCGGGTCACAATCGGCATCTACTTTATTTAAAAATAGAGTGATGAGGCCTATGACCATAAAAAAGGTTAAAAAACCAATGGTGATTTTATGGAGGGCGTGTTTTAGGTTTAAGGTAATCATTTTTTATTTATTTATATTTGGCTTAAGTAATATTATAACATTAAAATAAATAAAATGCAAATTTATGGGCATCTCAAAAAAAACCAAAGCTTTTGTAACACATCAATCCTCTAAATTAGATTTCTCTTTACTTCAATTAATTTAAGCTCCTCACCACTATTTCCACTATTTCTTTCTCAATTTCCTCAATTGGTCTACTGGCATCGATGACATGCAAATTAGGATATTCCTGGCTCAATTTTTCGTAGTTTGCCCAAATTTTTTCTAGTTTTTCCTTTTTTTCAAAGAGTTCAAACGCTGCTCCACGGCTCTTGATACGTTTGATGCATTCTTCGGGGGTGAGTTTGAAGAGAAAGGTGAGGTCAGGTTGTATAAAATTTTTATTCAACTCCTTCAGCCAGTTGATGTCAACTTCGAGGCCTCCGTACGCCAGGGTCGAGAGGATATAGCGATCGGTGATCACGATTTCATCCTTTCTCAGGCTCGGAAGAATAGTATTTTTCAAGTGTTCTGAGCGGTCAGCTGAAAAAAGAAGTTGCAGCCCTTCGGGCGAGGCTGACCATTGGTGCTGCAAAATTTCTCGAATCATTTTGCCGATGGGGCTATCCTCCGTCGGCTCCTTGGTGAGGGACACCGCCCTTCCCATTTTTTCTAGTTTTTCTGCCAATAATCTCGATTGAGTGGTTGAGCCAGAGCCGTCAAGCCCTTCAAATGCGATGAACATAGCTACTTTGAATTATAAAGGTCGATTCCAATCTACAACATTTGGCCATTCGTTTCTAGCCTCACTTCGGGATCCTTCAAAACTATGCTAAAGTGGCGCTGAATTAATTTAAAAAAATATGAAATCAAAACCGTATATTTTGATGGCTGTATTATTTTTTTCTTCTATGGGTTTGATGGTCTCCTGTGGAAAAGACGATAAGCCTTCTTTAGAAGATCGCTTGGGGAATCAAGAAGAGGCTCTCGAGAGTTTTGAAGGGGTGATTGAGGGGGTGTCAAAAGATGTTTATCAAGAGGGGACGCATCAACTCTTAAGCGAAGAAAAAGAGGTGATTTATTTGCAAAGTCCCACCATCGATTTGAATAAATACATTGGTAAGCCCGTCATCGTTCAGGGGAAGGTTAAAAAGGGGGTGGGGACCGCCAAGCCCGTGGTGACGGTTTCTAAAATTGAATATGTGAAAGAGGATGCCGTTCAGGCGGGTTTCAAGTTGTACGAGAACAAGGCTTTTGGGCTCAAATTCGAGCACCCTAGTACTTGGCTTCCGACCGAATCAGCAAATGGAGTGACGTTTTCCTTTCAGGAAGAGGTTGTGGCAAAAATTACTGTTTTTGCCAATGAGTCCAATCTAAAGACTTTTGTAGATTCAAAGGAGGAGGGAGAAGGCTCACAAGTCACGGTAGACGCTCAGAGCGCTGAACGTTTCCTTTCTGGCTCCAACATTACTTTTTATATTCCCAACCCCCCCAAAAAGAAGATTTATCAATTCAAATTCACGCCCACCGCACCCTTGATCGAAAGGGGTGAAAATGAGGGGTTAAAAGATGAATTTTATGCTTTAATTCAATCGATTCAGCTCATTTATCTTTCCCAGGCTCAAGGGAAGGTTTGTGGTGGGGAGCCTGTGGTCGAGTGTCCGGAGGATTATTTTTGTGAGTTGGACAATGGTTCAGAATTTGCCGAGGGGGTTTGTGTGGAAATTGGAGGGGTGACCGACACAGGGAATTGTCCATTCATCAGCCCTCCTTCGACGTGTTCGGAGTATCGCATTTCGGACTATGCTCCTAATGGCTGCCCGAGTGGCTATGAGTGTTCTAATGGAGATGAGGGTCACACGGGTACTGATTTTATTCCTGAGGAAGAGGGGCAAAGTGAGGTGGGGGATTATGAGGTGCCTGCTCTTTCGGCGGTGTCAGGCGTGTATGTGAATGATAAATTGGGTTTTTCGATGAACTATCCCAAAAGTTGGTACTATACTAGCTTTGGTCCCATTGAGGGCGCGCAGGGAAAAATAGGGTTTGCTGATGGAGAATTTGAAGGTCTAGAGCAGGCTTTGATCACGTTATCGGTTCAAAAAACCGAGGGGGGCAAGGCTTCCACCAAAATCGGGGATCTTTATTATGTTTTTGATGGCCCATCAGATTTGACTGGGGTGATGGAGGAGATGGCGCAAAGCGTGGAGAAGATTGATGAATAACAAAATGAAGGCAAGGTAATGAGTATTTTGTATGTTTTATTTACTGTTGGCTCACATTAGCTTCAGGGCTCGTCTTTAGCCCTAAAAACATTCTGTGCACCCCTCCATTTTGACCATAGCAATGCAGAGCAGTCTCATAAAAACTATCACGATCGCTATAGCTCAATACATGCTCAGGATCTGTGAGGACTAAAAGGCGTTCGGATCTTAGTAAACCACTAGCGATCCTTTTTAAGTTCTCACCAAGCAAAAAGCGATCATTTTTATGCCCATCATTTTTTGGAGCCTGCAATCCTGAGTCACTGCTTCCACTATGGTTTACCATACTAAGAACGCTATCTTCCCCTTTCCTTATTGTTGCAATTCTTCTCTCAGTATCATTTTCCTCAGAATTAGCGATTTTCAGCAACCAATGAAAATTTTGAAGCAGATTAGGATCCTGCTCGCTGGCCGTGAAGCGATCCTTATGTAGAAAATGAATCGCAGGCTTCCCTTTATTATCATTTACATGTTCCTGACCCATCTGAGCCGGCAAACCCCTAGTCTCTAGTAAAGTGATCGTTAGCTCAATTTGCTCTCTTGTTAAATCGGAAACCGCGGATTTTTTTTCATCAAATATGTTAATTAGCTCAAGTACTTTCTTCAACGGAGCTTTTTTATGTCTAACGATTGAGGAAGTTATGGTGTGATAAAGCTTACTCAATAGTGATCTTACTCGCTCTCCTTGATTAGCTTCAATGAGTCGATCTAACGTATTTAGAGTTAGGAGAGATTTTAAAGTTTTTGCCCGGTCCGCATCGCGCTGTACCACTCCTTCTTCTCGACCCACCAAAATATGATCTGGCCTCACTAATTCTAAAACATCGGATAAATCCTGTCGGACTTGTTGAATATTTTCAGGGTTCGCGGAAACGCCGCAAATTACTATGTCGCCATCGTTAACCTCATGAGATAAGGTAGAGTAATGGTGGCCATATGGTTGTAAAGTTAAAACAGGTTTTTCTATAATAGGTTGCGAACGCATAAAAAGAAATTAAAATTTAAGTTTTGACCTTAAATGAAAAATAATAAATTGACAATAAAATACTTTATACTAAACTAGTAAGTAAATAAAACTGTTTACTATCCTTCTTTTATGGAAACCCTCTTTACTGCCAAAACCCTCGGGAGCGAAATCTTGAACCTCCTTCAGAAAGGAGAAATAAAAATCCTAGACCTTATTCAGGAGCTCCGCAAAACACGTAAAACGCTCACAAAACAAGCTATTTACGCCAAAATTCGACATTTAAAGAGCAAAAATATTGTCGTTACCTATCACGGCTACCTTGCTCTAAATTTGGAATGGCTGAAAGATCTGGGTCTATTTCTGAGCCTCGCGCAATTTCATCACATGAACCCCCATAAACAATCGGGGCATTTTCGCTACCTCCAACCCAAAGAAAGCGTCAACTATACCTTCACCGATCTTTTTTCCCTCGATCAGTTTTCCAATCAGGTTTTGTATTTTTTGCTAGAAGTTCATTCTCTAAAGGAGGCATTTTACGCTTACGACCCCCATACCTGGCCCTACTTTTTACGTCCTGAATCAGAAGCCTCCCTGATTGAAAAAGCCCGTGAATTAAAGCATCCTTACTATCAATTGGTCGCAGGGAAAACAAAGTTTGATGAAACTGGTGGTGAAATGTCGGACAATAAACACTTTTACTACCGCTCGGCAGTGAATCCTCTTTTTAAAAAGACGAACTATTACGTTTATTGTATTGGTGAATTTGTGGTAGAAATTTACCTGAATCAAGCCATGCAGAGCCAAATCGATGATCTTTATGAAATCTCTTCAAAGGAAGGCTTCGTGAGTTTGAAAGATATGAAAGGGAAGAGTCGCCTCATCATTCGTCGGGATGGGGTAAAGGCGAAAAAAACGGCGGAGAAAATTTTAAAGGAATTTAGGAGGCAGGGGATGGACGTTATGGAGGAGATGGCTCAAAGTGGAAAAAATTGAGGAATAAGGAATAATGGTTAAATTATACAATAGGTTGGGGTAAATAATTGACAGAGGGTTTTATAGAATAGATTGGATGAATGTTGGTTCTCATATCTGAAGATATATTGGGCTAAATAAAGTTCTCGGTATTTCTTTTTGATTCCATGATGAATGGTTCTGATAATCCCTTTAATATCTCCCCAGACCTGTTCGATGGTGTTGGAATGAATGAGCCCCTCCCTGGCAAACTCTCCCTTGGAGTGATTGGTAGTCTGGTGATGGTATTCAATGCCGGTGATGGAATAGGTTATCCTTGAATCTGTGAAGAACTGGGAACCTTTTTTAACATGGTCTCTGATATGAGGATAAAGTGTCTTTTCCTGAACATTGGGAATCACCATCAGCCTTAGTTTCCTTCGTCCCCTTTGAACGATTCCCATCACAATCTCCTGATTCTTTTTCTTTCCAAACCAGGCTTCATCCGCTTCCACCATTCCTTCCAGGTAGTCACTGCCTAAACCCAAACTCATTCCCTTCCTGAGCTTCATGAGCATCCTCCAGGCCGTGAGGTGAGTGATTCCTAAGTTCCTAGAGAGTTCTGCTGAAGATAGACCTCCTGTGGAAGTGGACCAGTAAATAATAGTTAGCATCCAATTTGCCAAGGAGATTTTAGAATTGAAGAAGATCGTTCCATAAAGTTCTGTGAAGGTTTTGTGGCAATGCTGACAACGGTAAGTTCTTATTCCTCTTTGATCTGTATGATGGAGCTCAGGATGAGTGATCACTCCACACTTAGGACAGCATTTACGAAAGCGAGCAGTGAGTTTTCTGAGAATAAGTATTGCAGAACCCGGATGACTTATTAATCTGCGCATCAATTTATGGTACTTTGGCATGGGGAATGTGTTATGGACTAAAGGTTTTAGACAACCTCTATCTTACATTCCCCAACTTATTGTTAAAGATAACCGGAATAATAAAATGAAGGCGAGGTAACGTTACCTCGCCTTCATTTTTATGCTATCTTGCTTTAATTTAGTTTTAAGCTTCAATTTTATCAGACACTCAGTCGCCGAGGGCTGATCTTTACTTATTCAAGAATCCAATGGCTATTTTCCAATTGCTGTCGCCCTCTTCGTATGCAGTCATTGCTGCTACATCAGCGGCGTGCCCCGAATTCATCCCTTTTTCTTTTAGGGCTCCAGCCAAAGTCATCGTTAAAGCATTGGAATATGAGATTCCTCC
>CAZNDI010000003.1:0-36800 GCA_964571805.1 uncultured Candidatus Peribacteria bacterium | reverse complement strand
CCAAGGTTGAAGAGAATTCCAAAGATATCACTTCACTGGGAGCCAAGGTTGAAGAGAATTCCAAAGATATCACTTCACTGGGAACCAAGGTTGAAGAGAATTCCAAGAACATCAGTTCACTCGGAGTCAAAGTCGATAAAAACTCTGGGGAAATCACTTCACTGGGAGCTAAGGTTGAAGAATGGTCTATTGAGACGCACTACAATGGTGTGCTCCTTGAAAAAATGCAAGACGATCTGATGCAGATCAAAGAAGGAGACGTTTCTGTCATGATGCTCCACGAGAAAGTCGACTACATTTTAGAAGAAATTGAAGACCTTCCTTCAATGAAGGCGGCGATAAAAAATCATTCTAGACAACTTGCAGCCCTCAGTGCCAAATCATAAGAATATAAATTGTCATTTGGAACCACTTCAGGTAGGATGATTTGGCCCATTTAACCTCCATGTATATGACAGCAGTTGTTAAAAAACTCCCTAAATCTCAAGTTGAAATCACCATTCAGGTCCCTTATGCCGATTATATTCAGGCAGAAAAAGCCGCGATAGACGCAATCAGCAAAGAGCTTAAAGTCGATGGTTTTCGTCCGGGGCACATCCCTGAACTAGTCATTCGAGAGCGCGTCAGTGAGGCTACAATCCAAGGCTATACCATGGAACACCTCATTCCACTCAGTTATTCTAGGGCTGTTAAAGAGCACGACTTGTTTGTGATTGAATCGCCCAAAATTGAAGTCAAAACACCCGTAAAAAATGAAGGAGATGAATTGATCTATACGGCTACAGTTTCTGTGATGCCCGAAGTCAAGTTGGGAGATTATAAAAAAATTAAAGTGAAGGCCAAAGAGATCAAAGTGGAAGACAAAGAAGTTGATGAAACTGTTGAAATGCTCATGAGCCGTTTTGCTACCTGGAAAGATGTAGAAAGAGAAGCCAAAGAAGGGGATCGAGTGGAACTTGATTTTGAAGGCTTTGATGCAGAGGGAAAATCCATTCCCAATACGGCCAGTAAAAATCATCCCGTTATTTTGGGTTCAAAAACCATGATTCCTGGCTTCGAAGAGCAAGTGGTGGGCATGAAGGTCATGGAAGAAAAAGAATTCGACATCGATTTTCCTAAAGATTATCACGCCAAACAAATGCAGGGTCAAAAGGTCAAATTTAAGCTTAAATTAGGCCGCTTAGAAGAAAAAGAACTCCAGTCGCTCGATGAAGAAATGATTGAAAAAATGTCGGGAGAGAAACAATCTATTGAAGCCTTCAAAAAAAGGATTGAAGCCGATTTATTTGAAGAAATGAAGCATAGAGCTCAGTCTGAAGTCGACAATCAAGTGGTGCAAGAAATTGTTAAGATCACTCAGGCAGAACTTCCAGATTCCTTGATTCAAGACGAAATAGCCCTTCTTAAAGAAGAAAAAAAGAAGCAGGCGGCTCAACAAGGTCTGGCTTGGGATCAGTATTTAACCCACCTTAAAAAAACCGAAGAAGATTTTGCCAATGATCATCGTAAAGGGGCTGAAGAACGACTTTTAGCGCGTTTAGCCGTCAATGAAATCATCAAGCAAGAAGACGTGCATGCGACGGAAGAAGAATTGGAAGCCAAAATTCAAGAAATGATTGCCAAATATCCCAATGACTCTCCCCAAGAAATACTTGATTATTATAAAAAGGATTCAGAAGCCTACCGACAACTTAAAAACAGTCTGTCAGCCGATAAATTGATAAAAATGTTTGTGGTTTAAAAAGTGCGTAGTGGCTAGTGGTCAGTGGTTAGTAAAAACTAGCCACTGACCACTATTTTTGGTACATATTATTTCCTCAATTCCAGGACATCATAAATGTCCGGGATGGCTTTGAGTTGCTCTATCAAGCGGTCCAGGGTGTCAATGTTACCTACAATTGTATCAATAATGAGGGTCTTTCCTATTTTTAGATCAATGATCGAAAGGTCATTTTGAACAAAAACTTCAGCAATGTCTCGTAAAAGGCCAATACGCGAGCGTTTTTCAATTTCAAGACGAGCCGAGTAGGTGGGGATGGTTTTAGTGCCCCAGGAGGCCTCAATGAGCCTATTTTTGTCGTTTCCTCGCAAAACCTTGCACCCCTCCTTATGTATGGTGATGCCTCGGCCTCGCGTCACATACCCAATGATTCGATTCTCCACAGTGGGCTCACAACAGGTGGCAATTTGGCTTTTATAGCCTTTTTGACCCGTGATTAAAATGTCATCCACCTTTACGTTCACATTGTCTGCCAAGACTTCGTTCTTGATCGTTTGATTCACCTGTTTTGAGGTCAAAGCTTCGGGGGGGATGATTTTTTTAATCACACTGACGGGGTCGACCGATCCATTTCCTACTTTTTCTAATAGTTCTTCTCGCTCTCGGATTGTCATTTTTTTATTGTCCGAATAGTTTTTCAACAGTCCTAAATCTCCGCTCAAAGGCTTGAGGCCTAAACGTTTGAGATGAGTGTTGAGCAGATCTTTCCCGCCTTTGATCAAATTTCCCTTTTCCTGAGTGTTGAACCAATGCTTGATACTATTTTGAGCATTAGACGTCACGACAAAAGATAACCAATAGCGATTTGGTGCATTGGTGTTGCCTGTTATCAATTCCACGACCTCGTTATTTTTGAGCTGATAATCTAAAGGGACGATTCTTCCATCCACTTTGGCCCCCTTGCATTTGTGGCCGATATCCGTATGAACAGCGTAGGCAAAATCAATGGGTGTTGAGCCCACAGGTAAATCTTTTATGTCTCCTTTTGGTGTTAGGCAAAAAATACGATCATGAAAAATATCTGTGTTGAGGGTTTCTACAAATTCAGAATTACTTTTGAGGTTTTCATGAAGAGAGACCAGATTTTGAACCCAATTGAGTTTGTCCTGTGACATAGAAATCGAGTACCCCCCCTTTTCTTTATATTGCCAGTGAGCGGCGATTCCGTACTTGGCCACTTCATCCATTTGTCGAGTTCGAATTTGAATTTCAATGGGTTGATTGTTCACATTCGGCACCATGCCAATGACCGTGGTGTGCAAACTTTGGTAATCGTTGCTTTTTTTGTTGGCAATATAATCTTTAAAACGTCGGGTCAGAGGCGTCCATTCTTTGTGGATGATGCCTAAAACCTGATAGCATTGGGCTTCGGTTTCAACAATGATACGTAAGGCAAAAATATCATAGAGCTCGGAAACATAATTTTTATTTTTTCGTTTTAACTTTTTATAAATACTATAAGCATGTTTCACTCGGCCTTCGACTTCTGCTTTAATATTATTTTCTTCCAGTAATTTACGGAGCATGGCAGCGCCTTTTCGTGTGATATTTTTTTGAATGCCTGTGGCGGTCTCCAAATCTTTGATGATTTCTTGATATTCTTTTGGATGTAAATATTTGAAACACAAGTCATCCAATTCGTTTTTGAGATTGAAAATACCCAGTCGGCCAGCAATGGGGGAATAAATGCTCAGGGTCTCATCTGCAATTCGTTTTTGTTTTTCTTCTTTCAATGAACCTAGTGTCCGCATGTTGTGAAGCCGGTCACACAATTTGATTAAAATCACCCGAATGTCTTTGGCCATGGCCATGAACATTTTTCTCAAATTTTCCACCTGCCTTTCTTTCCCTTGATAGCTGATTTTTCCCAATTTTTCTAGCCCCTTCAAAAGGGGCATCAGGGGAGCTCCAAATTTCTTTTCAATCTCTTCTTCAGTCACTTCCGTATCTTCCAAAACATCATGTAAAAGGGCGGCAATGATGGAGTCTTCATCGGGTTTCAATTCCATCAGAATGGCTGTGGTTTCGAGCGGGTGTTGAATATAAGGTTCTCCACTGGATCGAAAGACACCTTCGTGGGCTTTTTCTGCAAATTTATAAGCATTCAAAATCCGCTCCTCATTCACGTGGGGGAGATATTTTTTCGCTTCCTTCAAAATGTCTTTGATGTGGGCTTTTTTCACGAGGCTGAGGATGAGTGATTACATTTTATTTTAGCAAAGAACTGGTTTTTGAGCAAATTTCCTGTAAACTGCGCATTAAAGATTGAAAATTAATCAGAATCTTCAATGCCTTCAATCTTCAATTTTAAATCTTCAATCTTCAATTTTAAATCATGAGCAACGTTCTCCTCCTTATTTTAGATGGCTTTGGTGAAGGACCAGAAGGCAAAGGGAATGCCATCAAAAATGCCCCTACGCCTCATTTAGATGAACTTCGGGCTAAATACCCTTTCTCCCTTTTACAATCCAATGGTGAGGCAGTGGGGCTCACTGAGGGCAATATGGGAGGTTCAGAAGTGGGGCATTTCACCCTCGGAGCCGGCCGAATTACGCCTCAATTCCTTTTGGCCATCAATTGGGCCATTAAAGATGGCACGCTTCAAAATAATCCCGCCTTAAAACAGGCTTTTGATCATGCAAAGCATCAAAATAAAGCTCTGCATCTTTTGGGGATGATTTCTGACAAGGGCGTTCATTCTGAGTTACACCATCTTTTCGCGCTTCTCGAATGGGCCAAAAAGGAAAATTTATCCGAGGTTTATGTCCATTGTATTGCCGATGGACGCGATGTGGAAGAGCGGAGTGTTAAAACCTATCTCACTCAACTTCAAGCCAAAATAGATGAATTGGGAGTGGGCAAAATTGCCACGGTGGTGGGTCGTTATTATGCCATGGACCGCGATCATAATTGGGATCGAACTCAGGCAGCTTACGATTTGATGACTCTTGGCAAAGGAGAGGTTTTTTTGAGCCCCCTTGAAGCCGTGGATCATTTTTACACTCTAGACCCGACTCTCACAGATTATTATTTACCTCCTATTCTTGTGGACAGAGAGGGCTTGGTCAAAGAAGGCGACGCTGTGATTTTCTTTAATTTTAGAACCGATAGAACCAGGCAGTTGACGTCTGCTTTTGTTGATTCTGATTTCAAAGCGTTTGAAACGTCTCTTCATCACCTTAAATTTGTTTGTATGGGACCCTATTCCCAACATGCACCGGTTGCCTTTGAAACGCCTGTAATTCACAACAATTTAGGAGAGTGGCTTTCAAAAAATCACCGCAAACAACTTCGTATTGCTGAAACGGAGAAGTACGCTCATGTCACTTATTTTTTCAATTCACAAGTGGAAGCCCCTTATCCCGATGAAGATCGTATTTTGGTGGATTCTCACAAGGTTTCTAGTTATGCCCAAAAACCTGAAATGTCGGCCCGAGAAATAACCGATGAAATTCTTAGAGCTTTACAAAAAGCTGAACACGAACTCATTGTCGTCAATTATGCCAATTGTGATTTGGTGGGTCATTCTGGGGAGTATGAGCCCACTGTTAAGGCTGTTGAAGTCATCGATGAATGTCTTGGTAGAGCTTACGAAGCAGCCATGAAGGCTGGCTACACCCTCCTCATTACGGGTGATCATGGGAACGCAGACGACATGCTTTATCCTGATGGTTCCCAAAAACCTTCTCATTCCATGAATCCTGTCATTTTTTTAGTGGCTGACCCTCAAAAAACCATTGTCAGAGTGGCCGATGGAGGTCTAGCCGATGTGGCTCCTACGATCCTCAAGCTCATGGGTTTGTCTCAGCCTGAAGAGATGACGGGCCAACCTCTCATTTAGTCCTCTTTTTTATTTTTGTGAAATTTAATTTTTTCTAAGACCATCATAAAAATTTTAATCGGTTGCCAGAGGTAGTGATTGAGCAGGTCCATGGTGTCTTTGGCTTTGGTGCTTACTGTATTCACGTCTCTCAAAATGCGAATGACGTGATAGAGAGCAACGGCTAGCAAAATTCCCAAAAGACCGATCACGATGGTGAGGACTAAATATAAGATATCGGTAGAGGAGGTGTATACTGCACTCATAGTTTTTATTTTATTTGACTGTATTGTAGCATTCGTTTGAAAAATTAAAAAATGAAAACTTTACACAAAATTTTGCCGCCCACTTTGCTTCTCGGGATTTCTGCTCTTTTGAGTAGCTTGTTAGGGGTTCTTAGAGATCATCTTTTGGCAAAAACCTTTGGTGCCACCTCGGGTGGGGGGATTTATAATTTGGATGTTTACTATGCGGCGTTTAAGATTCCAGATTTACTGTATTTCATTCTCGTCACAGGGGCTTTTTCGGCTGCTTTTATCCCCATTTTTACCCGATACAAAAAAGAAGGGGAATTGAAAAAGGCCTGGGATTTCGCCAGTAATGTTCTGCATATCATGCTCATTGTGGTTTCTGGGGTGGCTTTTTTGGCCTTTATTTTCGCCCCCTATTTGGCAAAATTGGTGGCCAGTGGGTTTGAGCCCGAAGCTTTTGCTCTCACTGTAAAGTTGATGCGAATCATGCTTTTATCCCCTTTAATTTTTACTTTTTCGTCTGTTTTCATTGGCCTTCAAGATTCCTTCAAAACCTTCTTTTTTCGCTCCTTGATGCCTATTTTTTACAATGCGGGGATTATTTTCTCCATTGTTTTCTTTGCCCAAGACTTTGGGGTCATGGGGATCGCCTGGGGGGTCATTTTAGGGGCTATCCTCTCTCTCCTCATTCAGTTGCCTGCCTTAAAATTGATTGGGTATCAGCATGCTTGGATTTTCAATCTTAAAAAATCTGACATTCAAGAGGTTTTCAAACTGATGGGGCCTCGGATTCTAACTCTCGGGATGTCACAAATGGCTCAAGTGGGCTACAACTTCATTGCTAGTTATTTGGCGGTGGGGTCGATCACCATCCTTTATTTCGCCAATAATATTTATTCTCTGCCACTCTCCATGATTGCTGTGGCATTTTCCATCACCTCTTTTGCCACCCTTTCTGAGTTGGCGATGAAAAAGCATTCTCATGCCTTTGTTCTCGAGATCAAGCGTGTCATGCAGCAGACCCTTTTCCTTATTCTCCCGGCCACGGTGGGTCTTGTTCTTTTGAGGGATGAGATCATTGACACCTTGCTTTTGGCAGGAAAATTCACCCAAGCAGATGCCATTTTGACCTCACAGGTTCTCTTTTTTATGGTGTTATCCCTTTTTACGCATTCCCTGGTTTTACTCTTAACGCGAGGATTTTATGCTTATCATGACACCAAGACTCCCTTTTACGCGACGTTTTGGGGTGCTCTGGTGAGCATCATCTTGGCCTCTATTTTTGTTTTTGTTTTAAATTGGGGTGTTGTGGCAATTGGGATCGCCATGGGGATCAGCAATATTATCACCTTTCTTGTGCTTTATTTTTTAATGCAAAAAAAAGTCGATCAATCCATTTTGGAAAGAATGAATGTTTTTAAGATGCTCTTCGCCGCGATCACGATGGGCCTAGGAGTTTATTTTTTCAAACAGGTGTTCATTTTTCCTGAATCAACAGTGATCAAAATGATTTATCTTCTGGCTATGGCTTTGGGAGGAGCCTTGATTTATTTTGGAATGGCTTATTTATTGAACATTCCAGAAAGACGCATGCTTTTTGCAAGGTCATCAAAGATGAAATTTGAGAATAAATAAATATTTAACCCAAGCTTTTTCTAATGGCTGCTGCTTTTTCCATTTCATCTTCAAATTCTTCGCCATCCATGGAGTGTAGGAGGATGGAGGAAACCAGGTTTCGGTGAATTTTATGCTTGGTTTTCAGAGGCCCCAACTCGACTCCCAAAAAGGCTTCCACTTCTTCAATGTCTTCTTGAATGGCCTTGAAGGCGGCGTTCTTTTTTACTAATTCAGCTAGATTTTCCTTATTCAAATATTTTCCGGCATGAATCAAATCAGCCCGCAGATTGAGATAATGTTTTTGAATGAGTTCCAGATGGCCAGCTTTTTTGGCTTCTTTCAATCCTCTTCCGGTCCCGATGAATTCTGGAGGGAGGCCAATAGAGTAAAGCGCTCCGGTGAATTTGATGGCCCGAGGCAAACTTACTTTGCCCACGCCTCGACTGTAACCAAATAGACCGATGTGTTGCATTCGTTCTCGTCTCCCAGGGACCCCGTTGGCAATTTTGTTGATTGTGGGAGCGATTTTCTCAATGGTTCCTCGGTAGTGGGCCGCAAAACGGTGGACGACCCATTCCAAGTCTTTCACCTCTTTCTTGCTCAACGGGGTGAATTTTAAGGTGGGCAGGGTTTTTTCGATCACTCTGATGGCTTTCTTCACTTCCTCGAGGGGATAGTCATAACGGAACGCAGATTGGATGGTGATGGTTCGGATGCCGGCATATTCTTTGATGGTTTCCTTGATGGTTTCTGGGTTAATTCCTCCTCGAAAGGGCAAACAACCGGTGCCGATGATGGGATACATGGGGACGCTATATTTTTTCTCCACTTCTCCGAATTTATGGAGCGCAATTTTGGTGGAAAGCACGGCAGGAAAAAGTCCGGCATTCAAGGCTGGGTCAGAGCGAGCCATGAAGGGGCGCATATAGGCTGGTTTTTTGCCGAATTCCTTTTTACATTCTTCAATGTATTCACTCAACACTTTGTCCACGTTCATCAGATGTTCACACCCTTCAAACAGAGGGATGACGTGAAATTCATGTTCGTTGGTCCGACGGGTATTGAACGCTTGCCGCTTGAATTCTTCGACTTGGTGGAAGGTTTTTTTGACTCGCATGAGTTGGCTGGCCGATTTGGTCATGGGTAAAATGACCTCAAAGATAGGCGGGGTGTGTAATCCAACTTCATGCGCTACGTCGTCCGCCGTGAGGATGGACATGAAGGCTCGGGCCAAACGATAACCACTCTCTTCATCGATGTTGGGAATGCGGAAGGTGAGGAAGACGTCTTTCCCCAATTGATGTTTTTTGAAGAACTCGTAATACCGCTGAAACAGTTTTTCTACCACCGCTTCGTCGACAAACTTCCCTTCCCAGTCCCACATGTATTCGGTGCACTTGAGTTCATCGAACATCCGCTGACATTCTTCAATTTCATCCAGGGTGTTGACGAATTTTTTTCCCAAAAAATAAACATCCATGGCGTTGTCGGGATGCTGGGTGGCCATGGTGGCGGGGATTTTTCGGGGCATGTGGAATCGAGCTTAGATTGATTCCATTTTAAGCTATGGGGCATAATGTGCCAAGTCTGATATTTTTTTATTTAATTCCGTTAATTAAACTGCCTTCTTTAGAAGTTCGCGACGGCTATGAATTTCTTGAGTTTGACTAAATTTTTTAGCTTCTTCTTCGGTCCGACATAAAGCAATTACCTCTCCATATAAATTTTCTTGATTTGAAAATGGACCGTTGGGTTGCCATGTAGCCAAGTCTTCACGACCTATATATTCAGCACCTTCGTCCAAATATACAACAAATATTTCAGTTTTACCACCTAATGTAGCAAGAAAATCATTTAAGGTTGCGGGCTTACCATCAATGAATAAATAATCACGATAAGTTTTTAAATTATGCATAGAACTTCTCTCGCTCATTCTTCTCCATTGATTATCATAATCGTAATCAACCATGCCATCATTTAACTCTCTATTACTATCTAGAGTACCTTTTTGCTTAGGATGGGCCATATTTGTCTCTGTTAAAAATATTAAGTTTAAGTGTTTTTATATTATAACATAAAAATAATATTTTTACAATATTAATTTCGCGCTTCAATTAAGTCTAAACCCAATCTTCCTCTCATCCTCTTCCGGCGGCGAAATTAGCTTATCAATTGCCTTCCACACTTTGTTAAATTCTGCCGTATTTTGTTGAGAGTTTTTGAGGAGGAAAGATTTTATGTCGCCCACTTCTTTGCTCAATTTCTCCTGTTTTACAAATAAATGACGCATTCGAACAAAGGTTCGCATGATTTCGATGTTGACGGCGATGGCCTGGGGACTGCGAAGGACGCTGGAAAGCATGGCGACGCCTTGTTCAGTGAAGGCGTAGGGGGATATTTTCGGTGTTTGCCTTTTTTATTAATCATTAAATAATTATTCATTAAATTACCTTACGTACCCAATTTGATATAACTTTCATACTTTTTAGAATGGAATAAGACAAAAACTCCGTCTCCATGAATAAACAAATGTTTGATCTCTATACAGATTATTTTATTAGCTCCATGTTTAGAAAATTGAACTATAGAAATTTGGGCAAGTTCAATGCCGTCGTTCCGAAAGAACGACGGCAGTGTCGTGTTCGCCTCCCTCCCTAAAGGAAGGCTGCGCTTCGGCTGCGCGCCCCTAAGAGCATGAGCCGAAAGGGATCTTCATCGCCCGCAAGCCCGCACTAGACAAGTCTTGCGTGAGCTATTGAGGATGGTCTTGTACCGACTTCAGCGATTGGCCTTCGCTTCACTCGGGGAAGGTGCAGAAAACCGTGCACTCCTTGTATTTTGGCCAAAGGCCAGAGTCGCAGTCCTCGCCCTCCTCGACTTTACCGTTCCCACACCAAGGCCATTCCTCGAGGTAGCTGCGGTCCTCCACATCTTCAGCATCTACGAGCTCATCGAGCTCATCGATGTCGGGATCCTCACATCCGACCATCGAGGTCAAAGCGAGGGCGAAGATGGGGAGGATGCGAACGAGTTTACTGAGGTTTCTGAACAAGAGTACTCCTAACTGGGGCATTTCGAAGCCTGAATGGCTGGTCGTGTGCCCTGGATACACGACACAAAAATCATTTTGAGGGATTTCATCCAAAAATACAAGAGTCGCGCTATAAAGATTAACTTTTTAACATTGAGCAAAAAATAACCAAAATCACTTTTATTATTTTGGCTTTATCTGTTTAGATTTTTATCTTTCTTCCACTTCCGGTCGAGCAGCCAAACGATCGATGGTCTGCCAGATTTTCTTGAATTCGGCCGTGTGGTGCTGCGAGTTTTTAAGGAGAAAAGATTTTATGTCGCCCACTTCTTTGCTCAATTTCTCCTGTTTTACAAATAAATGACGCATTCGAACAAAGGTTCGCATGATTTCAATGTTGACGGCGATGGCCTGGGGACTGCGAAGGACGCTGGAAAGCATGGCGACTCCTTGTTCAGTGAAAGCATAGGGCAGATATTGTCTTCCACCTCGAGTTTCTTTTGAGGTCACAAATTGTGATCTTAAAGAATTTGTTTTTGAGGTGCCAAATTGGCACCTCAAAAATTCCCATTCCTTTTCAGACAACTGAAACATAAAATCCACAGGAAAACGGCCAATATTTCTTTTAACTCCACGGTTCATTGCCTTTGTTTCTACGCCATACAAATTCGCCAAATTCACATCCAACATCACTTTTTGACCACGGATAATATGGATGGATTGTTCAATATGCTCAATGGGGATCACATCTCTTTGAGATTCTTTTTTCATGCTATTCATTCGTTTAAAACTTTAGTCTTCAAGACTTATTATAGTGAACTTTTGTTTACTTATCAAGAGATTTTTATTAAATTCAACTCAGGTCCAAAAGCTTAACCTTATAACCTCTCTCTGATGTATAATTACGACGAACTAATGAACTTTGATGCTCAACTCTCTTCGCAAAATCATCAGTTATGACAATCCTTTGCGAGTTTTTTGGCATAAAATAAACGGTGTCGCGGCTGCGGTTCGCTATAGTTTTCCTGGTAAAAAGTTGGTCTGCATTGGGGTGACGGGAACGAATGGAAAGACCACCACAGCACATATGATCGAACATATTCTCCATTCCGCGGGGAAAAAAGTGGCTTTGATGTCGACGGTGGAATTCGCGATGAACGGGAAACATTGGGCCAATGAGTCCAAAAAAACAACTCTTTCACCCTTTAAGACTCAAAAATTTTTGAGAAAATGCGTCAAAAATGGAATTGAATACGTCGTCATCGAATCCTCTTCCCACGCCTTGCATCAATCCCGACTTTGGGGAATTCCTTTTTCGATTGCTGCCATCACCAACATCACTCACGAACATCTGGACTACCACGGGACGATGGAAAAATATGCCCAAGCCAAAAAGATTTTATTTGAAATTGTTTCTGATGTTTCCCGCAAAAAAACATTTAAGGCCATTCGGAACATTCCCCATCAAAATGCTTTCATTCTCAACCACGCAGATCAATTTTATACTGATTTTAATGCGCTAAAGTGTTTGCATAAATTTGCTTATGGATTTAAAGAAGGCAATTTGCAAGCCAAAAAAGTGACCTATGAAAAATATGGTTCCCATTTTGACTTGATCTATAAAAAAACCAATGAAGACACGAGGCGTAAAGAGAATTCCCAATTTGGTGAAGTGAGCATTGTCTTAAAAATGACCGGCAGTTTTAATGTCGAAAATGCCTTGGCTGCGACAGGGGTGGGCTTGGCTTGTAAGCTTAGTCTGAGTGAAATTAAAAGGGGCTTAGAGTCTTTTGATGGTGTGGCGGGACGGATGGAACGGATCAAAAGTCCGAAAGGTTTTGAGGTGATTGTGGATTTCGCCCTGACCCCGGATGCCTTGGAAAAACTTTATTCCACGCTGAAAAAAACTTCAGAAGGGCGGCTGATTGGGCTGATTGGAAGTTGCGGAGACCGGGACAAAGAAAAACGACCAGATATGGGGAAGATCGTGGCGAATTATTGTGATTTGACGATCGTGACGGATGAGGAACCCTATTCCGAAGATCCCAAACAGATCATGGAGGCCGTATTGAGTGGGGCTAAAACTGTCAAAACGTTGGGCAAGGATTTGCTGCTGATTGAGGATCGGAAAGAGGCCATGGACTATGCCATCCAACATGCCAAAAAAGACGATGTGGTTGTGGTGACGGGCATGGGTTCTTTCACAACAAGGACGATGAACGACGGGCCGATGGAGTGGGATGATCGGGAGGTGGCTAAACAATTAATTCATAGATATTCCGGATAGTGGACCGAATTGTTGGCCGAGTTGTGGACCGAATTGTTGGCCGCATGGTGGACCGGATAATGGAAAGGGTTAAGGTTTCAATCCATTTTTCCAGAGATAATTGAAGATGTGTTTAAAGGCCCGGGCGATGGTGGGGTTTTTTATTAGGAGGCCAGAGGGCTTTTTGGGGTCGAAAGAAAAGAGGGCGATTTTGTTGTCATAAATATTTATTTCAATGCCAAGGTCTTGGAAAAGATCAATGAAGCGCATCTCCCGAAGTAATTTGGTGGCATATTTTACATCCTTACGGCCAATTTTTGAATCCGGCAATAAACTTTTCACTTTTACCCCATGGGCTACCCTTCGTTTAAAATAATCCTCATGTAAAAAGGCATCTCCCACCACGTTGTAAGCACGTTCGTAATCCGTGAGGGCATAGATGATTTTTTCCTGATTTTCTCGCCAGGTGTCGTTATAAAGGTTCATGATTCCCTCCAGGCCATCGAAGTATTTTATTTCTGCCACAAATGAATCGTGTTTACTTTCTTTCGTTTGCCTGGCCCAATGGGTTAGTTTTTTCACCTCCTCATTGGTTTCTTTTTGCTTCCGCCGTGCCCATTCTTCCAATTCCGTCGTCGAAATGGCTTCATAGTAAGTTTTGCCTTCAGTTTTAATGGTGGTCACCAAACCCCTCTGAAGCATTTTTTCAAGGATGGGATACAGGGTTGTACGATTCACCAAAGTGGCCTTGGAAAGATCTTTGATTGAGAGTTGGCCATTGGCATACAAGGCTCTGAGGACTGTTTTTTCTCGTGCGGTGACCAGAGGATTTTCCATGATTTTTTGTCAAATTGTGTCAACACTTTGACGATATCATAGAATCGATTTAATGTCATTGGGTCCAATTCAGGACAGGAGATAAACCACATGATCACCCGACTCAATGCTGTCACGCACAAAGACCTCCCCGGCATCCAAATGTTTCTGATTGACCCGGGAAATCTTCCTGAGGGCCTTCCTCAACGTCTGCTGGTTCAGATGGCGCCGGGATCACGCATCCCCACGCATCGACACACGGTGGACGCGACGATGGACGTCTTCGGGGGAACGGCTACGGTGGTTTCGGATGATGCGGACAATGGAGTGGAAGTCGTCTCGGGCAACCGGGTACACTTCCCGGCTCATCGTCCGCACGGTTTCAATGCCGGCCCTGAGGGATTCACCTTCTTGTCGACGAACGGCGTAATCGTGGGTCCAGCGGGCGAGTGGAACATGGAGTTTGCCACGCCTTGAGCGTGCTGCAAGCTTCAGCAAAGGGGGCGGCTCATCTCCGCCCCTTCTTTTTTAAAGGCTAATTTTAGACTCATGGCATCCAAAAATATTCTCATCATTGGGGCTTCAAAGGAAAAAAGCATCGGAAGCCAATGGGGTCACCTGCTTGCAAAAGAGGGGCATCAGGTCACTCTGGCAAGTCGAACGGGTTCTCTGGGTCATTCCTGCGACATCAGCGATGGAACTCAGGTAGAGAATTTGGTGAAAAAAATTAGACCCAGCGTGCTGATTCATGCGGCTGGCACCCTACTTATTCCAACTAAAAACCTAACCACAGAACGTGCTGAAGCCCATTTTAAAGCCAAAGTGATGGGGGCTTATAATTGCTTCAGAGCCTTGGAGAATTATGACCCCATGCCCTTGATTCTAGTGGGTGGAGAGACTAGAAGTAATGATCCTAAGATGGATTTTTACTGCACTATAAACCGTCTCGTGCTGGGAATGGTTTTGAGATGGCAGAAAGAAGATCTGAATTCTTGTGTACCCTTCGTTCACTACCTTTCTCTCCCCCCGGTCATCCCCTCCACTATGATGGATGCTTGCGTGGGAGAGGAACAATTTCGTCATCTTGCTTCAAGGGCTATTTCCATTGAGGAGTCTTATGAAGCATTGGTTAAGCTTTTTTAAAAGTGGGGAACAATATTCCGGATTGTGGGCCGAATGGTGGGCCGAATTGTTGAGCGAATTGTGGGGGATGGTGGACCGGATTGTTGTTGTCATTGACTTTATTTGTGTTTTTTGCTAGTTTTTGATTGCTTTTGAATCCCGATGAATATTTTGTAAGTGAAGAATTTATGCTGATAAGATCTTTTGATGATTTGAGTATTTATATGATTGCTTCCGAGCTTTCTTCTGATGTTGAGAAGCTAGTTAAACTTATCCCACGTCATTGGCAAATCCCTGAAGTGGGGCAAATTCTTAGGTCTTCAAGCTCAGTTCAAGCCAATATCGCTGAAGGATTTTCACAGCGATTTTATCCCAAAAAATTCATTCTATATTTAAACATAGCCCTTGGCTCGAGCGATGAAACGAAAAATCATTGGGTAAAATTAATAGATGATCGCCATCTCCATAGAGCTAAAAGTGAAGAAATCACAAAAAAATATAAAAACTTGTCCGTCAGAATCCTCAACTTCATCAACTATTTAAGAAAAAAACATAATATTGATTAAATTTAACCACTATTCGGCCCACAATCCGGCCCACCATTCGGGATTTCTCCTCATCAAAAAACCTAAAACCTGGACCAGCTTCGACGTGGTCGCCAAAATTCGAGGAAAATTTAAAGCGAAGAAAGTCGGTCATACCGGCACGCTTGATCCCATGGCGACGGGGGTGCTTGTTTTGTGTTTGGGTAAAGCAACCAAGCTTGCTCAAGAATTGACAGGGTTGGATAAAGAATACATCGGAGAAATCACCTTGGGGGGGCGGAGCAATACGGATGACGTGGAGGGAGAAGTGGTGGAAAATCCAGACGCTAAGCCTGTTTCATTGGATCAAATCAAAACAGTTTTAGAGGAATTTAAAGGTGAGATTTTACAGATGCCCCCTCAATTTTCGGCCAAAAAAGTGAATGGTCAGCGGGCTTATGCGGTGGCCAGAAAGGGAGGGGTAGTTGAACTCAAGGCCGTCACCATCAAGATCAATGACATTGAGATTTTAGATTACCAATGGCCAAAATTGACGCTGAGAATTGATTGTGGAAAAGGGACCTACATCCGTTCCATCGCCCGGGACGTGGGTGAGAAGCTGGGCGTCGGAGGCTATCTTTCGGCACTGGAAAGAACACGGGTCGGGAAGTTTTTGATCCAGGAAGCCAAAACAATTGAGGAAGTAAAAGAGGAAGATATTCTCAACATTTAGGCTATTTTTCTTTTATGGCTTTGAAGCCCAGGGGCGCAAAAGCCATACGAATTTTTTCTTTTTCAAAAGTCTTTAAAATATCTAGATTTATTTTTTCCTGAGTGTCCATATAATCTTTATATTCACTAGTTTTCATTTGATAGACAATTTCAAATTTATATCCCCCTTCAGCAATAGTTTTAAAGTGGGCTCGATTGAATTCAGTGAGGTCATTTTTCTTGATCATTTTTTCGAGCATTTTTGGAATTTCACTCAGTCGGCTTGCCTTGGTTTCAGGAGAAACAAGAACCTCAAAAGCAATCCGTCTTTTTTCCATTCGTTTAAAATTTTGTACACGCGCTGTAGTAAGTTCCTTATTCGAAATCACAATTTCCTCCCCCTGTAGAGCCTGGATTCGAGTTGATTTTAAGCCAATTTTTTTCACGGTGCCCGAATGTTCTCCTACTACAATATAATCTCCGATTTCAAAGGGCTTGTCCAAATAGATCGTGAAGGAGCTGAACATGTCTCCCAATATATTTTGAACGGCCAGGGCGACGGCAATCCCCCCGATACCAAGGCTGGTGATCAATGCTGAAATATCCACTCCCAAATTCGATAAGGCTAGCAAAAAACCGATGGTCCATAAAACCAATTTTAAAACAAAAATAAGGGCGACGGAGCTCATGTTTTTTTCACCTTTTTTTTCAGTGAATTTATCGAGGCTGTATTCCACAATTTTACTCGTGACCTTGGTCAACCAGTAGATGATTAAAATTGTTAGGATCACGCCTATGATTTTATTCATCAAGGGATGAACCTGAATCACTTGTAGGGCAAAATAGAGGGACGAAAAAAAATAAAGCGAGGCTGGGATACTTTCCGCGACTTGAATCATTTTATCTTCATGACCCTTTTTACTCTTTTTTAAAAGTGTCTTTAGTAGGGAAAAAAGACGATTCTTCAGCACTTTAAAAAAAATCCAAAATCCAAGCAAAATTCCTAAGGCTATTAAATATTCTTGAAGTGTGTTCCCAAAATAATTGAGCTTAAGCCAGGGTTCCAGTGAGGCAAAAAAGTTTTCCATAAATCTTTTCGTTTAGAGCCTTCCAATTTTACCAAAAGACTAGATTTTAAGCCAAATTTAATAAAATTATTGTAATATCCGCAAATTTAAGCTATAATTATGAGATAGCACTACTAAAATAAAAATATGTCACCAGAATCATTCGGAGAAACATGTACGGACACGGAATGCAAAACTCCAGAAAAAAAACTAGAAAAACCCCTTGAAAATGCTCCATTAAAAGCAGAAATGGGAAGGCAACGTAAAGAGGGAATGATAACTGATAAAGAAGCTAAAGATCTTGAAAAAAAATTAAGTAAGAATGACCGTAGGTCACTTGATGATACTAAATTGTGGTTAGAAATTAATCAAACAGTTGAAAATCTAGTCAAGGATGCACTTGATACAAAAGATATTACCCCAGAAGAAGCGGTAAAACTTAGGAGTATGGATCCTCATGCTGCTAATACCGAATTATACAATCGTTTTATGGCGCAGGTTGAAAAAGAAGAGGCAGAAGAAGCAGCTAAGCTTCTAGGTACTATTGAATGATAGAAATTTGAAATTTCTATAGACTTCCTGCCAAATCTCTCAATACTTTTTTTGGATCTTCCGCCTTGGTCACTCCACTTGCCAATAAAACTCCTCTTGCTCCTAATTTGAGGGCAATTTTGACGTCCTCTCCATTCTTTACTCCCGCTCCTACTAAAAGTTTAACTCTTCCAATCAATTTGGTGGCGTGTTCGATGATTTCCGGTTGTGCAGTGGAAACAGAAATGTCTCCTCCAATCAATTCAGGAGGTTCCACGGCAATCATATCCGGTTCAAATTCTAAAAAGCTTGCTCCCTCTTCTGGGTCCTTTGCACATACAATTACCTTTAAGCCCACCTCCTTGGCTCTTTTAATGGACGCGGCTAAAACTCCTCGTTCCAGACGATGCTCAGAATGATTGAGGAGCGTTCCCATCGCCCCCGCTTCTTTCACGGCTTCTGGCAGCACATGTCCCGTTGCACTCCCATATTCAACAGGGTCAATGTGTTGAGCAAAGACAGGAATGCTCACTGCCTGGCAGACCCTCCACAAATCCACTGCCTGCACCGCAATCCCAATTTCAACTCCCATTTCCTTTGCGACCTCCTCGTGAATTTTTGCCAAATCTACCGCCCTTTTTCCTGTAGCTGATTCGTAAGTTTTGAAATTAGTGATAATCATTTTAGATTTAAGTTGAAAGATTGAGGATTAAAATTAGGTCTCAATGCCTCTGTGACTGCATTCATTATCCAATATAAATCATCAATCAATTTAGGCGAAAGCCCACACTAAAAACAAAATGGGTTCGATCACCAAAAGCATTCCTGTGAGAGAAAGGTAAATCCATTTGGCCATCCTTTCATTTCGAATTTTGTGCTGCATTTTGTCTACAATCTCGGCTCGCTCGATTTCTTTTTGTTCAATGGTAAATTTTGCCTCCTTCAGTTCTTTTTCTTTTCGCGTGTAGTCTAACATGGGCACCATACTTTCGACTTGTGATTCTAATTGTCCCACACGATAGGTGGCGGCATCGAGTCGTTCTTGTTTTTCTTTCAGCTCCTTTTTAACTTCATGATACAAGCTTTGGTAGACAGCTTCTTCTTTGGCTTCTTTTTCAGCTTTCTTAAACGATTCGACTTTGATGTCCTTTACAGCAATCACGCCTTCATTTTGGACACTTGTTTCCTTGTCTAATTGAAGGTCTAAATTCTGTTTTTTTTGTTCAATAAATTGGCCAATATGATCTTGGATGATTTGATCTACATCGGTACGTTTAATGAGCACGCGTCGTCCATCTTTACGAGTTTTGAATCGGAACTTTCGAATGTAGCGGTCTAAAGTTCGAGTCGAAATTTTTAAGATTGTGCTCGCTTCGTCTCGATCGACGTAAGTAGTAGACAAGGTGGCCATAATTTTTTATTTGTTTTTGAGATAAACCGGAGGGTTTTGCCATGTTGAACTTAACAACGTGAGTATAAGCTTTGTCCAAAAAGGCGTCAACAAAATTCCGAATTGTCTTGAATTCAAATGAGCTGAAATCCATTTTTATATTGAATCGGAGGAAAAGTTAGCAATAGTATTTTACTATTGTCAATATTATACTTTTTATGTTATAAGATAACACTATATAAATTATAAAATTGTTATGACTCCATTTCGTTTTGAAGCTTACCAAGCCAAAGAAGATAGTCACGTGGACCAACTACAAGGATCAATAAGACAACTTACCGATGATTTGATTGCTTTTATTGCTTCTGAAATTAGTGAACCTGCTCCCACCAGAAGGAATCTTTTGAGGAATAACAATCAGCTAAAAATTTACTTGAGCCATTACGATCGTCTTGTGAGCGAAGGTAAAATTCTTTTAACCGATGAACGGATTTATCTACCTTGCGGAGAAGCTCCGACTGTTGTGATTGATCGATTGCGAGCCCGAGTGCAAAGCGGATTTGATGGGGATTTATTGGCTTTAAGAGGTATAGAAAATTTGGAGCCACGCGAGGCTAACGCTATGAATACTTTACCGCCAGAGCACTTAAAAGCTGTTTTAAGTTCCAAAAATCCTCTAGATTTTGATGCTCAATGGTTAGAGGCATTCAGAGCTTTATCAATTCGACAGTTGGCTGTTATTATGAATGCTTTTAAAGAAGAAGGTGAAGATATTAGCAAGGCCGGTTGCGTTCTTTTGATTGCGGCTGCAAAAATAAAGGATGAGGTCATGGAATTATTAAATTATTCTTGGCATTTTCATCTGAAAAACCGCGAAAGTGCTGAGGTTCTTGAAGCCTTGAGTCAATTAGAAATTCCGCTTTCTATTCTTCCAATAATTAATTTTAATAGCGCCACTGCTGAAGAAATTATGATAATGATTCAAGGCATGACTCCTGAGAAGTGGTCAAAAATCGGAGAAGCTTATGAAAAAAGAAAATTGGAAAAGGGTGATAATCGTGTTTTTTCTAGACCACTGTGTAGTATTGCTCAATTAAGGGAGGAACAATTTGGGGCTTTGGATGATATTGATAGTATGTTTGGTTACGTGACTACTAAAGATGCTTATAGAGGAGATGTTTTCCAAGATCTTGCCGAAAGCAATTTTCCTCCTGTTCGTATTGCAGAAATTGGTGGGAGGCGCTTGAGTGTTTTGAGGGATTTATCTGAATCTGAAAATAATACTTCTATAGTCCAAGAATTAGGACGCTTAACAGATGAACAAATTGAAGCTTACGGTGGTTTAGATCATATGCTTGATATAGCTTTGGGTGCGCCGCTTACTGAATCTGAAAGGAAAACCATTTTAATCGAAATTGAACAGCTATTGGGAATTTATGAAAAACAAAGAGCGACAGACGATACAACAAATTACTGTGAAGTTTTAACTTTATTGAGAGAGGCTATAAAAGGTAGTGAGGGGTTAAGAATAGCTGATTCTCCAGATCTACAATATGCTCTTTGGCAATGCTCCTATCAAAATTTATTTATAAAGCGTGGTTCTAATGTTGAACCACATCGTAGATTGGAAGCATTTTGTGAAGCATTACGCCCTGAGGCTAGAAAATTAACTGATGAATTAAGCCGTGCTAGGACTAATGAATCAGAGGCAGTACCTCTTATAAGTCTGAGAGATCGATCTATAATGAATTCTGAAGGTCCGAATTATCTCCTCTCCATACCACATGGTGATGAAGTTTTTTTAATTCGTTCTGCTGTTTTTAAGCGGTTTAGTGAATTTTTACAACAAGAGAATACGGATGAGGCGATTTTTCTCCTTTGCAGTAAATGGCCTTCTTCTCGGGATGGTTTGCTTAGTCAAATAAACAACCTCCAGTCAGCGCGACTTGCTGAAGTAGGATATTATCTTGAAGAATTTCTAAACTATGACATCTCAGACGAATTTTTAGGCAAAATCTTGCATGAAACTTCAAGAGATGGCTTTATTATATGGTTAATGGAAGAACATTATAATTGGCGTGAGTTGTTCAAAGGCGAAGATATAGCTTGCCTTGTCACTGCCTTTGAAACAGAAAAGGAGATGGAGAGGATGAGAAGATGGCCCAAAATAGAAATTCCTTTGGATTAGAACATGTCTTTAGAGGGAGAGTCTATTTGCTATTTGGCCATCAACCCAATAAACTCATCAAATAAAAAGGCCGCATCCTCGGGTCCTGGGCTGGCTTCGGGGTGAAATTGAACCGAAAACCAAGGTTTAGTTTTATGCCTTATCCCTTCCACGGTTCCATCATTGGCATTTTTGAACCACACGATCCAATCTTTCGGCAGAGTTTTCTCATCGACTGCGAAGCCATGATTCTGCGAGGTGATGTAACATCGTTCTCCCTTATTATTGACGATATCTATACAAGGTTGGTTGGCGCTGCGGTGTCCATATTTTAACTTGTAGGTTTTTGCTCCCACGGCTAATCCCATCAACTGAGATCCCAAACAAATTCCAAAGACCACTTTATTTTCTTTCATCGCCCACTTCATGCTTGCAATTGTTTTATCCGCCACTTGAGGATCACCCGGGCCATTTGAAACAAAAACGCCATCGTATTTTTCTTCCAACTTAGACAAGTCATAGTCCCAAGGAAGTCGAATCACGGTCACTCCGCGGTCTAAAAACGCCCGAATGATGTTGTGTTTGATACCGCAGTCCAACAGAGCCACCCTTGCCTTTTCTTTTCCTTTTGCCTTGAGAATTGTTTTTTCTTCGGGTGAAACTTCGGCCACGAGATTCACTTTGTTTGGATCCTCAAATTCCATTCTTTTGCTGAATTTTACCGATTCATCCGCTATTTTTCCCAACATCACCCCATGTTCACGTAGTTTTTGTGTCAAAGCTCGTGTATCTACTCCTTTGAGGGCGGGGATTTTATGTTTCTTCAAAAAATCAGACAGTTTTTGTTTGGATTCCCAATGAGAATTTTCTTCAGATTCTTCACTCACTACAATGCCTCGCAAATGGATTTTTGTGCTTTCAAAATGTTTACTCAGTCCATTTTCGTCGATTTCTTCCGTCACTCCATAATTCCCAATCATGGGAAAGGTGAGCACCAAAATCTGCCCCGCATAACTGGGGTCTGTAAACGTTTCAGGATAGCCCACCATCGCGGTGTTGAAAACCACTTCTCCATCCATAACTTCTCCTTTTTTTAATTCGTAACCAAAGGATTCACCTTTTACTTCTGTGCCGTCTTTGAGGATTAATTTAAGCATTTTTTATTGACTATTAATGTAATTTGTAATATAATTGATCTACTTTTCGGGATTTTCCCGCGACCCCTCAGAACTAGTCACTGAGGGGAACTTTTTATTCTAGCCACTTTGGAAATTCTTTTATAGGCATAATTCATCAGTTACTCGAAATTTTCAAATCCACGACTCTGAGTTGCAAACTTTTATTTCCCCTCCACTCATTCACCTCTAGTGTAAAAGCAATGTCATAATTTTTATCAGGGTGTATTTTATCAATATGTTCCGCAAAACGGAAGGCGATTGCGTTAAATTTTTGTCCTCCCCCTTCAACCATAAAACGAAGGTGCTCCTTGCTTTTCCCCATTTGTTCGATATTAGGAATGCGAGTGTTCTTGAGCAATAAAGTGGGAGCTAAATTGCCATTTCCGAAAGGTTCAAACTTGCTTAATTTTTCACTGGTCAAAAACGTGACTTCACGACAGTCAATTTCCCCCTCCACTTCCAGATGACCTTGAAACTTTTTTAGATCAATATAATCAGGCGCTTTTTCTTGAATTCTTTTTTCAAGTTCTTCTCTATTTTTTTTAGGTAAGCTGAATCCGCCTGCCAACATATGGCCTCCCACATTGTGAAAGAGTTCACCTGCTTCGTTCCGTAAAAAAGCGGTGATGTCAAAATCATTTAAACTTCTACATGAGGCCACCAGCTCCTCTCCTTTTTCTTGCATGGCGATCACGGGTCGGCTGAATTTTTCACACAGTCGCCCTGCAATCAATCCTAAAATTCCTGCATTCCATCCCTCACTAGAAACCACAATGATGGCTGGGAGTTCGCCCATTTTTTTGACCTGTTCACTGGCTTCCTGCACAAAATTTTCCACAATATGACGGCGTTTTAGGTTCAGCTCCATCAAGATGGGTACTTTCTCCACATCTCCCAAAAGCAATTCCAGAGCGTGGTCTGCTTTATCTAAACGTCCTGCGGCATTGATGTGAGGTCCAATAAAAAAGCCAATCGTACTGCTCGAAATGTCTTGAGGATTCATTCCACCGGCCTCCAAAAGGGCTTTGATACCAATGTGATTCCCTTGAGCTAGGCTCTTGAGTCCATTGTTGGTCAAAATTCGATTTTCTCCCACCAGTTCCATGCAATCCGCCACCAAACCTAAAACTGCCACGCCCATTTGATCGTACAAATATTTTTCAACGAGAGAGGCTTCAAAATAAAGGGGGGCGAGCGCACAGACCAGTTTATAAGCAACGGCTGAACCACTCAGTTGTTTGTTGGGATAACTACAATCTCTTTGTCTGGGGTTGATGAGGGCATAGGCTTGGGGAAGTTCGTTGGGGACATCGTGGTGGTCGGTCACAATCATGGTCACGCCCAATTTATTGGCCAAGGCCACTTCTTTCACGTTCGCCGTGCCGCAGTCCACCGTAATGACGACCGCTACACCGTCTTCTTTAAACTGTCGGATGAAATAATCTTTCAGTCCATAACCGTCGTCTTCCCGATTGGGCAAGCAATAATGAATGTTGGCGCCGACTTTTTTGAAAAAATCATATAAAATGGCTGTCGCTGAGGTGCCATCGACATCATAATCGCCAAAAATCATGATTTTTTCCTCTTTCTTTATAGCTTCTTCGAGTCGAGTGACTGCTTTTTGCATATCTTTCAGCAAAAAAGGATCGTGCAGTCGACTCAGGTTATAATTGAAGAAAGAATAGCGTTCCTCTTCTGTGAGAAGCCCTCTATTTTCCAGCATTTTATCCACTAAATTCAATTCTTTTTTTTCATTCTTGATCCTCCACTTTTTCCCTGTAAAACTCATGCGTCAGTTATTAATAATCTTTTGTCATTCCCACCCTACGCTAAATTTGGCTTCTTTGCAAGCAGATAGGCCTACAAGAGCATTTTTTTGAGGCTAGGAATTATTTTTTTAGTCGCTTCATATCCCTCTTGAATTAATAGCTTTGCTTTATGAAAGTCAAATAACCTTGCACTGCTCAAATGTAGACTCAAGACAAGGTCAGCGGGATATTTTTCTAGTTTTTTTTCGGTGACAGCTTTTTGCATCAAAAACATGGCTCCTTCTATAACATCGATCATGTTGGGATATTTAGAATTGCCGAGGCGGAGACGCCATTTTTCGTCTTTATCTTGCTGATTTTCTGTCTTTTTTTCATGACTGTATTCTTTACTCAAATCCACTGCCAGTACTACTTCTGCACCCATGTCTTTGACGACATTCACAGGCAGTGGGTTGGCCACTCCTCCATCCAACAAATGAAGACCTTCCCGTTCTACCGTGGTTAAAATGCCCGGCAAACTAATGCTGGCTCGAATGGCATCTGCTAGTTTCCCTTCATCTAGTCTCACCTCCTGACCTGTGAACAAATTTGTGGCCACTGAAATAAAAGGAATCTGACAGTCTTGAAAGGATTTTTCTTCAATCAATTTATTGATCAATTTAACCACTCTTTTTCCTTTAAACATTCCATTACCCACCACTGTCGGATCTAATTGGGCGAGGACATCAGTCCACTTGATTTTTGTTAAATACGCTTCCAAATTTTTTAGATGACCTGCTGCATAAATTCCTCCCACTAAAGCTCCTATACTTGTTCCAGCAATGTACGAAATGGGAATTTTGGCCTCTTCCAAAGCTTTGATCGCTCCAATGTGAGCGCAACCCCTTGCTCCTCCACCTCCTAAAGCTAAGCCAAGTTTTTTCATTTTTGTAAGTATTTAAGTGCGTAACTGGTAACTATTTAAGTAGCGACTTAATATTCAATCAGCACTTACATACTTACCAGTTATACACATACAAGTTAATAATATAAGAATTAAATTTACTTTTTTTTGAATTTCTCCCACTCTTTTTCGATGTATTTTAAAATTTTGGTTTTAAAAATCTCGACATCAAATTTCTCTGCATGGGTTCGAATGAATTTAGAATCAAATTTCATACGCTCAAATTCTAATACAGCTTTTCTTAAACTTTCGGATGTTTGCTCCGCAAAAAATAAGCCTGTTTTGCCCTCGATCATGGTGTCTAAACTGCCTCCTTCATTGTAAGCAATCACAGGCCGTCCGCTGGCCATGGCTTCGAGCGGAACGATGCCGGCATCTTCCATTTGAGGGAATAAAAACCCTTTGCAGTTGGCATAGAGTTCTTTCAGCTTTTCATCTTCCACATAGCCTAAAATTTCTACATTGGGCTTAGCTATGGCCCTAAGCTTTTCTAAATCAGGGCCTGTGCCTGCTATTTTTAAAGCGAGACCCAATTCGTTGAAGGTTTCTACCAGTAAATCAAATTTCTTGTAAGGGATGAGTCGTCCTACAGAAAAATAGTAATCAGCGGTGGGATTTTCGATGGGTATGAATTTTTCACTGTGGACGGGGGGATAAATCACGTGCGATTTTCGTCCATAGTGTTCTTTAATCTTGCCCCCAATATAGCTTGAATTGGCAATATATTCATCCACCCGTTGGCCTGCCGCGTGATCCCAGCGTTGAATTTTTTTCATCTGTTTGCGAATCATTCCATGCAGAATTTTTGGAAATTTCTGAAGGCGACTTTCAAAATCCCAGGTTTCCCAGGCGTAGCGCATGGGGGTATGACAGTAGCTGATATGAAGCGTACTTGGCTTAGTGACAACACCTTTGCTCACGCTGTGACAACTGGAAAGAATAATGTCAAATTCATTCAAATCCATCATTTCAATGGCCGTGGGCATCAATCCGATCAACCATTGATGTTTGGCCCCTGGAATTTTATCCAAATAAGTGGTGTGGATGTTTTTTAAATTTCCCAACTCCCTCATTTTTCCGGGTCGATACATGGTGGTATAAATGGGAGCCTCTGGAAAAAGATCATGAAAGGCACTGATGACGCTTTCGGCGCCTCCATAATTGGTCATCCAGTCTGCAACGATGGCGATTTTAGGCGAAGAGCTCGGCATTGGTTTTTTTAACTTGTTTTAGAAAGTGTTTATAAAATTTTTCCCATCGTCCTTCCAGGGCTTGCTCGATTCCAGCACAGTGCTCTCGGTGATTTTCACTGAAGAAAATAACGGGTGGGTAATTAAATTTATAGAGAATGGCATTCAAAAGCAGGCGCCCCACCCTTCCATTGCCGTCTAAAAAGGGATGAATGGCTTCAAAACGACAATAGAATTTTAAAGCAAGTTCGGGCGGATAAAAAGCCTTCTTCTTAAATTCTTTTTTTAGCCAATGGATCAACTCTTTCATTTCCTCAGGAACTTTTTTGTAGTCGCTGGTCATTTGATTCAGACCGACGATGTTATTCTCGTTTTTCCATTTACCTGCAATTATTGGATCCAGGCCATCTAGTAAAAGGCTATGGATATATTTGATGTTTTTTGGATTCCATTTCATTTCTTTGGAAAGGATATGATTGAAGGCCATGAAAGAGTTGAATATTTCTTTTTCTGTTTTGGTTCGGGGTTTTCTGATTCTTGACTCTTTGAATGCTGCCACTTCTTTGTTTGTCGTTTTTGAGCCTTCGGAACGATTGGAATGGTAAGTGAAAAGAATGGATAATTTTTTGTAAAAAAGATCATGCTGTTGTTTGGCTAAATCGTGCCTTAGAACCAAATGAAAATAATGCAATTTCTCTAAGATCTCAATATTTCCATATTTAAATTTTTTCCTGATCTCAGGAAGAATTTTTTCAGTTTCTTTCTCCCTAATCGTTTGGAAAAAATCGATCAGTTCCTGAGAAAGATTTAAGGGCAAATAAGCTCCTAAATTTTTAGAATATTCTTTATATTGAAGATAATAGTAAGCTTTCTCATTGATGACTTTTCTGGTGATATATTTCATTAACTTTTATAAATAGCTTTTTCTGTATTTAATTTAACTTATTTTTCTTTAAAAATAAAATTAAGTGGCTTTAATTATATTAAATACTGTTAAAAATATTTAACCCAAAAAACACTATTTTTATATAAATATTCTAACTTTATTAAATCCTCAATACCTAATTTTCCAGTTTTTTTCAATCTTTATTCTTTCAACCCTTTTTCATTCCTGCCCAAGACTGCTAATTTCGCCTTGATATTTCTAATTTCATTTGTATAAAGAGAAGGAGCTGCTAGCGTTCTTCTGGTATCATCCATTTGTTCGAGTGTTGTTACTAAAGTTAAGACCTCGTATAATTCAGGCAACGGGCTTGAATTCATTTGATCAGGGTTTATGATTTCAGCAATCCTTAAATACAATGATGCCTTATCTAGATTAATTGCTTCACCGGCTTTCAATTGAACTTCAAAGCCTTTAAAACAAATTTCTCTTAAACGTTTTCGTTTGCCCTTAGGTATATCCTCCTTGCTACCAATCATATACTCGGTCCGAAGTCTAAAAAAGGTGGGATAGAAAGAACCTGGGTTACTTGCTGGATTTTCAGTGAGTTGCGCGAAGGACTCTAATAGTTCTCCAATATTTTGAACTCCTTCGATAGGTTTTACTTGTCCCTTTGTCCGTATTCTTTGAGCAATATCATCTTTATGCTCCGCAGTAGCTCTACCTGGGTTAAGTTGATATTTTTCAAATATAGCAGCATAGGCCTCTAAGCTTTCAAGACTAATGTCTTGGAGTGAAAGTGCTCTTAATTCATTATATTTGACTTCTAACCATCTTCTTTTGGCTCGGGCATCTCCATGAGAGAGTCGTATTAGTCGTTCTTCAAAGGCGGCAGGTTTTTCCAAGCCTTCTTTATCTATTCTGAGTAGATCAGCTATTCTTCCCCTTGAGCTGCTTATAATTTCAGCTGCCTCGCGTAAAGGATTTGGTTTATTTTCATTTCCGGAAGGTTCGTTTATATTTTCTTTACCATATTCAAAAGGCTTCCGTCCTTCCACATTTTCATTGGGTTCATGATTATATGCCATTCTAATAAAATTTACTTAAATAAAAGGTTGGTTGGCCAATATATCATAAATAGAAAAAATGTCAATATTCAGTTTACCCTTTCTCCTTCCAAACACCACTCTCTCGCATTTTCCACCTTCACTGTTACATATTCCCCCACCAACTTGGGGTCTTCTGCTTTAAAACGACATTGCTTGAAATGAGGAATTTTCCCCGTCGCCCAGCCCTTTTCAACTTTCTCCACCAAAACTTCGACCGCTTGTCCAATAAACTGTTTCAAATAGTCACTCGATACTTCTTGCATGGCTTTGGTTAGGCGCTCAAAACGGTCTTTTTTTACCTCAAACGGAATGTCATCTTTCAAATTTTTATGGGCATACGTGTTTTCCCGATCCGAATATTTGGAGACATAAACCAAATCCACTTTATAATCTTTGATCAAATTCACACTTTCCATAAATTCTTCTTCTGTTTCTCCACAAAAGCCTGTGATGATGTCCGTGCTAATCGATACGTTCGGGATCTTGGCCCGAATTTTGTCAGCCAATTCCTTCCATCGCTCCACGGTGTACAGTCGATTCATCCTTTTTAGACAACTGTTAGACCCGCTCTGAATCGGTAAATGAATGTGGGGGACCATCGATTTCAGTTCTCCAAATAAGGCCACCACATCGTCTCCCATGTCTTTGGGGTGAACGGTATAAAATCTGATTCGCTTGATTCCTTCTATCGCATCCACTCTCCTTAGCAGTTGAGCAAAAGGACTGTCTTTTGAATTTGGATCAGCGTCTTTGGGTTTGTAACTATTCACATTTTGTCCCACAAAATTCACTTCAGTCGCTCCTCGTTTGGCTAATTTTTTAACCTCTTCCAAAAGTTCGCTCATTTCTCGACATTCTTCTCGTCCTCGAGTGTAGGGGACAATGCAGAAGGAGCAAAAATTATTACATCCGCTCATGATGGGAATGAACACTTGGGTGATGTTGGTGATTTTGGGGCTGATGTGAAAATAGCTCTTCATTTGAGAAACTTCGTCTCCACCTTCCATGTGATGCATTTTGTGGAGCATGTCTGGTAGGTGCATCAAGTCTTTGATTCGAAACACAAAATCGATGGTTGCCATTCTTCTGAAGACCTCTTCTTTGCTCTCCCCTCTCAATCCTGTGTCTTTGTTGATCATGCAGCCCGTAATTCCAATTTTTAGGTTGGGGTTGCTTTCTTTGAGTTTGGCAAAAGGTTCCCCCAATCCATAAATGCGGTCTTCGGCTGATTTTTTGACCATGCAGGTATTGAGGATCACCAAATCTGCTTTATCGTAGTGGTCCACGCCTTCATAGCCCATTTTTTCGAGCACGGTCATCACCCGTTCGGTGTCGGAATAATTCATCTGGCAGCCGTAGGTTTTGATGTGGTATTTGAGAGGCATTTTTAGGATTAATACAGGGTTTATTCTAGATTTTAATTAACTTTTAGACAAGGCTTAAGCCTTTATAGATTTGTATCAAGCTCTGGATTTTTTAGTTTGTTTTAGTTGATTTTTTGGCTTAAAAATGCTAAAATAGTGAGATTAGGTATCATTAGTAATGATGGGGAAAAATAATTAATGTTAATAAAACGGGCCCACATTAGTCCTTGAGATAGAAAAATAGTTGGGAATGATTTAGATATTTTCTAAAAAATCCGTTAAAATAGTGAAGCTTTAGACTAAAATTAAGAAAGAATGACAGAAATCCTCCTCATCATCGGTCTTGTGGGAGCTCTAGTTTTTGTTTTTAAAATTTATATCACCAGCAAGCAGAACCAATACAACCAAAACATGCCCACGGTTGTTTTGCGCGTGGCTGTTTCTAAGCTCAACGAACGCGGCCCCATTGTGGCGGAACAGATTTTTTCGGCCCTGCATGGCATCAAAAGGAATTACAGTTTTTTCGGCTCCTTAACAGGCCAAACCATGCCTCGGATCAGTTTGGAAATTGCCAATGTGAACAATAAAATTCAATTTTTCATCTGGACGCCCCGTAAATTCAAAAATGTCGTCGAAAGCCAAATTTACGCCCAATACCCCGATGTAGAGATCGAAGAAGTGGAAGATTATTCCAAGCAAGCCTTCACGGTGTATCGAAATCAAGTTGAAAAACTAGAAACCCCCCTCGACAATCCCGAAAACCCCCAAAATCTCCCCGTCCTCCACAAGCAGGCCGCTCGAGATCAACGCTATGCCGTTACCGCTGAATTTCAGTTTTCCAATTCAGACATGTACCCCATCAAGCGTTACATTCAGTTTGAAGACAAGCTGACTCGACTCGCTACAGAGCCTCTTGCAGGCGTCACGGCCACCCTTTCCAAGCTCAATGCCACCGATGAACAGGCTTGGATTCAGATCACCATGGAGCCCGTGGGGGATTGGTGGAGACAGCGTGCCATCAAATGTTTGAAAATTGTGACGAACGGGGTTTTTGCCAACAGTCCTTTTTTAAGCGGAAAGGCCACCAATGCTTACTTGGCTCGAGGATTTTGGGCTCGATTTTGGTATATTCCCGCTTACATGTTTTTTTGGGTCCTGCGGGGTGGACGGTTGGGTGCTTTGAGTGCTGTGGAGCAAAGCCTCAATCAAGAATCCTCCAGTTCTCACGACCGAGAAGATCCGGCTTCAGCGGCTGTCAACAAAGTCACTCGCCTCAGTTATGGGGTCAATATTCGCGTGGTGTACTTGCCTCGACGAGAAAATATTGACCTAGCTGAGCTCAAGCTCAATGAAATTGCAGGTAGTTTTGAACAATTCACCCTCCCCAATCTCAATGGTTTGAGTGTTTCGCGCATGAATTCGGCCAATGCACAAATCCTAAAGCGCTACCAACAACGGGCCGTCATTGACCCCATCATCATGAATGTGGAGGAATTGGCCACCCTTTATCACATGCCTTCCAAAGATGTGGGCACGCCCAATGTGTTTTGGGTCAACTCTCGTAAACTTGAACCCCCTCACAATCTTCCGATTGTCGGCACGGTTCCCGATGATGAATTGAATGTGATGGGAGAAAGTAATTTCCGTGGTCAACGAGAAAAATTCGGTATTAAAACCGTTGATCGTCGGCGTCATATTTACATCATTGGTAAAACGGGGATGGGAAAGTCCGTGCTTTTGGAAAATATGATTCATTCCGATGTGAATACGGGCAAAGGTTTGGCGGTCATTGACCCTCACGGAGATTTAGCCGATGCGGTCATCAACTTTGTTCCTGCCAGTCGGACGAATGATGTGGTCATTCTTGACCCCTCCGATGTGGCTCATCCTTTTGCGTTCAATATGTTGGAATATACCGACGATCAGAATAAACGAAATCTGATGGCCTCAGGGCTTTTGGGTGTTTTTAAAAAGATGTATTCCGAGTCGTGGGGCCCTCGTTTGGAGCATATTTTGCGGAACTGTCTTCTGGGCCTTGTTGAATATCCCAACACGTCCATGCTCGGCATCATGCGAATCTTAGTCGATAAAGAATACCGTCGGAAAGTAGTGTCTAATATTCAAAACCCTATGGTCAAAAGCTTTTGGGTGGATGAATACGAGCCAATGCAAGATAGGCAACGACAGGAGGCCATTTCTCCTATTCAAAATAAAGTGGGTCAATTTCTTTCTTCCCCAATGATTCGTAATATTGTAGGACAGGTAAAATCTACGGTGAATATTCGCTTCATGATGGATACAGGCAAAATTATTGTGGTGAACCTTTCTAAAGGTAAAATTGGAGAGGACAATTCTTCCTTGCTCGGTTCCATGCTCATCACCAAATTCCAATTGGACGCGATGAGTCGGGCCGATACAGCGGAAGCCGATCGTAAGGATTTTTATCTTTATGTCGATGAGTTCCAAAACTTTGCCACGGATGCGTTTGCCACCATCCTCTCTGAAGCCCGAAAGTATAAGCTCAGTTTGGTGATGGCCAACCAATATGTGGCTCAAATGCCGGAAGAGGTGAGAGATGCGGTTTTTGGGAACGTCGGTACTAGTCTTTGTTTCCAAGTGGGTTTTGATGATGCCGAACATTTTTCCAATCAGTTTTCCGAGGAGGTGTTGCCCAACGACATCATCACTTTGCCCAAATACAATTGTTACACCAAGTTGATGATCGATGGGATGCCTTCTCCCACCTTCTCCATTGCTACCCTCCCTCCCCCTCAATCTGAGGGCTCTGAGGAGCGACGGGAAAAAATCATCCGCCTTTCGCGGGAGCGTTATTGTCGTCCTCGAGAAGTGGTCGAAGATAAAATTGCCCGTTGGGCCGAAACCAAAAAGTTGGATGCGGCAAAAAGTTTCAAACCTAAAGAATGGGATAAACCCAAGGAAGTCAAACCTTTAGAAGTAAAGAGTCCTGAGGTTAAAGCTGAATTGCCTCAATCTCCCGCGCCAGAAAAACCTGTCGAAATAAAAGTAAATCCGCCGACTCAGGCTACATCAACTCCTGACACACCTAAAATCCCAGTAGCAGGAGCTGGGGGGGCGAAACGTAAGAGGAAGAGACGGTGATGATGCTTTGGACTGTGGCTTGAGAAAATTTTTGGTTGCGGGGGCAGGATTCGAACCCGCGACCTCCGGGTTATGAGCCCGACGAGCTGCCACTGCTCTACCCCGCAAAGGGATTATACGGATTAACGGGCTAAAATCAAACTAAAATAAGCCTTAGCTTATAATTCTAAAGTCCTCCAAGACGAATTTTTTGTCTTATTTGTGTCTACCCTTCAATTGGTTTTGATTCAGGGTTTTCTTTTGAAGGTGAATTTGGAGCTATATTTTTAGGGTCTTGGTCTTTCACTGAGAGGGTGTGGCCGAAAAAATATTCTTTCCACTGCACGGGGTTGGGCTGATTTAAAACGGAATCGGGAGAAAAAACTTCGGGGGTTAGGGCCGCGGGGCCTTGTTCTATGTTTTTATCCCCTTTGGGCACAATGATGAGCTTTTCTCCAGGGTTGAGCAGATTCAAGCTCTCTTTGCCATACAAATCCTTGTATTGATCGGATTGGAGGTACATCAACTCTTTTGGTTTTTGATTCGCTAAAACAGCTAATTTATCGATTTCAGATTGAAAATTGTCGATCTGACTTTCCAATTTATAATCCCGATAAATTGAGCTGGCTAGGGCAAAAAACATGTAAAAGAAAAAAAGAAAACCAGCCATCACGAACAGTTGAAAGGTGAAGGGTTTTTTTTCCGTTGTCATGGTTTTCGTGTTCGGAATTTTTAGTCGAAACGTGATAACATATTACTTGAAAATAACCCATCCGCCAAATACTTTCCTAAGGGTTGACTCATCACTTTCTCGCAAATCAATCTATGTTAGACAATTTTAGACACGTCCATTTCATTGGCGTCGGAGGCAGCGGCATCAGTGCTTTAGCTCATTTGGCAAAGGCTCATGGCCTTAAAGTGACGGGTTCTGATGTGGCTAACAATCCAACAATTCTTCAGCTTAAAAATGAAGGGGTGGAGGTATTTTTATCTCACAACGCTGAAAATTTAGGTGAACTGGTGGAATGGGTCATTTATTCTGAAGCCATCGACAAAGAAAACAATCCTGAGTATTTGGAGGCGAAAAAAAGAGGGCTTCAGCTCACGAGTTATTTTGAGGCCCTTGGTTTGCTTTCCACTCATAAAAAAACGATTGTGGTGACAGGGACTCATGGCAAAACAACGACCACGGCGATGTTGGGGCAGGCTTTGATTGAAGCGGGACTAGATCCCACCGTTATTGTGGGGGCACGCGTGCCTTATTTTAAGGATCGTAACATTCATATCGGAAAAAGCGAGTGGTTGGTGGTGGAAGGTTGTGAATACCGACGGAATTTTTCGACTTTACAGCCTTTTGGCATGATTGTTCTCAACTGCGAATGGGAACATGTCGACTATTTTAAATCTGAGGGCGATTATATCAATGCGTTTCAGGAATTGGTTTCAAAATTGCCTCAAGAGGGGTTTTTGATTTACAACCAAACGGATTCAAATTGCCGTCGGATTACGTCTCACACGAGGGCAAAACAGATTCCCGTGAATTTTTTAGACACGGCTGAAATCAAGTTGCGCGTGGCGGGTGACTTCAACAAGCTCAATGCGGCTCATGCCTTGAGCGCCGCTGAGCAGATGGGGGGGGGCTAAGTATGAGATTTTGATGAGTTTGAGTCGTTTTTCGGGCACGTCGAGGCGAATGGAGATGAAGGGGGAGGTACAAGGGGTCTTGGTCATCGATGATTATGGCCATCATCCCACGGAGGTGAAGGCGACGTTGAGGGCTTTGAAAGAGCATTATCCTGATCGAAGGCTCATTTGTGTGTTTCAACCACATCAGTATTCTCGAACCTATGAATTGTTGGAGGATTTTAAGACTGCTTTTGCCGACGCTGATTTGCTTTTGATACCTAATATTTATGAGGCCCGGGATACCGATGAGGATAAGATGAAAATTTCGGCCGAATCCCTCGCTTCCGAAATTCCCAGAGCTCAGTGGACGGAAAATTTTGAGAAAACTTTGGAAATCTTGATGAAAGAAGCTCAACCCAATAATCTCCTAGTCACTATGGGGGCAGGGGATGTGTATAAGGTGGGGGAACAATTTTTAGAGGTATGAAGAGGGGGTGTTATTCCCAGGTTACTTTTCACAAGGATTTTTGGGTGAATTATTTGACATAATTATTTATTTATTCTATAATAGAACATTGACAAGTTTAAAAATAAACATTATAAATAATATTTCACTTCAAAAATAACCTTATGGACGCCACCACTCGAGATCAAATCTTCAACCTCATCGATAAAAGCCAGAGCATCCTCTTGCTGACTCACGCCAAAGCCGACTGTGATGGTCTGGGTTCCATGATTTCCATGTATTTAGCGTTACAAGCTCTAGGCAAAGAAGTCACAGCTGCCACCAACGATCCCGCTCCCGAAGTGCTCAGCTTTTTGCCCTCCATCCACATCGTCCAAAACTCAGTCACTTCCAATGATTTTGTCATCACTCTAGACATCCGCAACACCCCCCTGAACAAAATCAAATACAAACTCGCCGAAGACCACTCTCGAGTCAACATCATCGTCACCCCACGATCAGGCCAATTTAAAGCCGAAGATGTTACCTTTGGAAAGGATGAAAAACATTTTGACCTCATCATCACCTTCGACACAGGCAATTTAGAGCACTTGGGTCCCATTTATGACCAAAATGCTGAACTCTTCTTCAATACCCCTCTCATCAACATCGACCACCATGCCAGCAACACCGATTATGGACAGGTCAATTTTGTCGATGTGGTTTCGGCCAGCACCACCGAAATGATGCTCGATTTATTACGAGAAATGGAAACCCGCTATGAAAAAAAATTCCTCACCCCTGATGTCTCCACCCTCCTTTTGGCCGGTTTGATCACCGATACTGGTAGCTTTCAACATGCCAACACCTCTCCCCGGGCCATGGAAGTGGCCGCTCAATTGCTTGATTTGGGTGCAAGACAACAGGAAATCATCAAAAACATTTATAAAACCAAAAAACTCACCACCCTCAAATTGTGGGGCACGGTGCTTTCTAAAGTAGAAACCGATCCGATTTATCGTTTAGTTTGGTCCAGTATTTCAAAGTCTGATTTGAATGAAACAGGGGCGAACTCAGAAGAATCTGAAGGCATCATCGACGATCTTTTGAGCAATGCTCCAGGTGCCGAGCTCATCATGCTCTTTAAATATAATGAAGAAGGCTATGTGTCAGTGAGCATGCGGTCGACGACCAATAGCGTTGATGTCGGCAAAATATGTGCCGAGATGGGCGGAGGAGGTCATGTTCGAGCGGCAGGCTTAAAGCGGCGTGATTCTACCAGCCTGGAAAAATTGATTGAGGATACTCTGATTAAAGTCCGAGACTACCAAGGCAATCGTCTCAATATTCATCCCGACAGAGTGCGCCCCATGTTTCCAGCCCCCCTTCCTGTCCCAAAAACTCCGCCTCAAAATCCCATCACTCCTGATTTGGCGCCCTCAAATCCTCCAAACGAAGGTCAAACAGTCCAATACTTAGAGTTTAAAGGCCAAAATCAGCCTGTTAAAGAAAAGGAAGTCACTTTGCAGCCTGCTCCCGTTCAAAGCCCTCCAAAGGCCCAAGAAACGGCCCCAAAACAGGCTCCTCCTCAAGAAAATCAACCCAGACCTCCTCGTGAGGCTCAAGCCAAAGGAGAAAGACCTCATAATCATCCTCCCAAAGTCTCTCCTGTCGCTCAGCCCACTCAGCAAAAATCCCCTTCACCTCAAGCCCCTCAAGTTAAAAGAAATGAGGGACCCCGAAACGAGGGCCGCTCCATTGAAACCTTGAAGAAGGATTTTGTTTCAAAGCCAACTCCCGTTCCAGCAGAGGGGGACCAACCAAAGCCAAAAGAAATCCCCGTTCAACAGCCGCTTCAGCCTACCCCCGAAAAACCCCTTGAAAAACCTCTAGAAAGGCCAAAATCCTCTGAGCCACAAGCTGAAAAACAACCCGAAGCTTCTCCTGAAGCCCTTAAGCCAATGCCATTGAATCCAGAGGCTCAAGAAAATAGACCTCAAGAAGAGATTCCTCCGGCTCCGAGTGAGTGAGGGGCGTCCATAATCTCTATTACAGGATAGCCGTAACCTCCCATCGCAGACCTCCCCAACCCCTCCCAAGG
>CAZNDI010000002.1:0-39511 GCA_964571805.1 uncultured Candidatus Peribacteria bacterium | reverse complement strand
ACTCTAGGATCGCACTCCGTTTGTCCTAGAGTGACAATTAAAACTTATCTTACTTGTCTTTGCTCCCCTCCTTGGGAGGGGCCGGGGGAGGTCTCTTATCTTTGCTCCCCTCCTTGGGAGGGGCCGGGGGAGGTCCCTTAGCTTCCGAGGCGGACTGGGGCGGTATTCCCCTCTTGATAAAGAGGGGTTAGGGGAGATTTGCGATAGCTCCCCTCCTTCGGAGGGCCCGGGGGAGGTCCCTTAGCTTCCGCGGGGCCGGGGGAGGCCTCTTAACCCCCTTTATTCATACAAAATCTGTACTGCGCTCTTGAGGGCGGCGATATTGTAGGCATAATTCATTCGTGTAGAACCCAAGATGCCCATGATGCCCGAGAAGCCTTGGTGAGAGTAGGGGATGGCGAGGAGGCTGCAGCTCTGAAATTCGGGGAGGAGGTTTTCTTCGCCTATATAGATGGAGCCGCTTTCGGTGATGTCCATGGTGGAGAGGACGTTGGCCAGTTGGTGTTCGAGGATTTCGATGACTTTGGTCACCTTTTCGGGTTCGGCTATGAATTCGGGTTGCTTGAGCATATGGCTAATGCCAATGTAAAAGAACTGCCCTTTGTCGGGTAAGGTGGCAAAGCTGATGTTTTGGGTGGCGGTGGCCAGGATGGAAACCGTATCGTAGAGCTTTTGTTTGGTTTTCTTTAAATAATATTGAGTTTCGATCCTCAGCATGTCGTCTTGAGCTTTTTTGATGACCGTTTTTTCTTCCTTGAGGGCGTCGACCAGTAAGCGATAGGCTCGGCTGGTGGGCACGCGTCCTGCGGAGGTGTGGGGCTGGCGGATGTAGCCTTCTTTTTCGAGTTCAGCCATTTCGTTCCGGATGGTGGCGGAGCTCACATTGAAATCGTAGGCCTCAGTGAGGTGCTTGGAGCCTACCGGTAGGGCGTTTTGGATGAAGGCTTCAATGATGGCTTCCAGTATTTTTTGTCGTCGTAGGTCCATAGCTAGGGCAAAAAGCGTTAGCAGCATCTAAAGTGAAGTGCTAACGCTATTTTGCCAAAAGATTGCCGTCGCCGCAAGACGAGAAACTTGTCAATCTAGGTGCTTGCCTCAACCCCCTCTAATAAAGATTTAGGAAATGCGCCTGGTCTTTCTTGTTCAAAGTCAGCAGCTATCAATGTGCTAATTTTTCTAAGGGTTTCAAAGCGAAGGGTATTATCTGCAACTCTCGTTAGTTGATTTGCCTGATCAATTGCGACCCTAAGTTCCTGTCTCCTTGTAACGATTCCATTGGAGAAAGCTGTATTTCCAGCGTCTATCCTATCTCTTATAAAGTCTTCTAATTCTTGAGGGCTAAGATACTGTGCAATAGCTCGCCGTGCTTCAATTTTAATTATGTCTAAAAGCTCTTCTTTTGAGTCTGAGTGTCTCAATCGATCTAATGATGTTCTTAGGACATCTTCTGCTTCAGCTAATGCGCGTTCGTGATTAAGCATAAAATTAAGTTATAAATTATTAGTGCAATATTATAGGTTCTCAATTAAAATTGTCAACATACTTATTTTAAAGCTTAAATAAGCCAAAAAACCACTTTTTTGAGAGGCTGATATAAATTTTTTAGGGCTAGAAATTGATGTTTATTTTAGTATTCTGGTCTCACCAATTTTAAACCGGCCTGCATAAAATGTTCACACAATTGTCTTCGGGTGCCTGATGCTGCGGCTATAATTGATTTATTGTAGCCCTCAATCAGAGTATTCAACTGTTTTTTTGCCTCAGGATCACTCACGTGGAGTATCCCTCTCCAAAAATTGGCTGCGTAGCCCCTTTCTTTTCCAAAAGCACGTGCAATATACCCTTCATAATTGTCCAAAGTAAGGCTCTGTGGGCCATCAATTGGCTCCAAATCAGATTCTGTTGGATCCTCTAAAAATTCAATTTTATGGGCTGCTTCTGCAATTAAATTGACGCAGTCATGTGTGAGGCCACTTGGGGCGAGGTGTTCGGCTAATATTTTTGCTTGGATTTCTTTACTCAATGCGAGCCAGTCGACCAAATAAATTGGGTCAAAACGCCTTCCTCCTGGCTGAGGGGGTGGTAAGCCTTCAGTTTCTGCCTGAAATTTTTCTGGTCAGCTAATGTTGTCATAAAACCCTGTTCAATTTAAATAAATTTCCCAGGGTGACAATTTTTTAGCCGTGTGGAGGCTAAAACTGGAGGATGTCATGAGCCCAGGAAGTCAAGGGTAGACATAATATTAAAAAAACATTAATTTGTCAAATTTTTGGGACCACTAAAAATAAGCGAGCTCAAGAAAGAGGAATTCATTTTTTATTCGCCCCATTTAAAAAAGATCGATCCCAGGCCCACGGTGAAGAAAATGACTCCAAGAGGGCCAACAATGGCAAGACCCAACCAAAGAGACATGAAGCTATTGATCTTGGCCTCTTGAGGAGTGTTGGGGTTGTAAAGTACCTTCACTATTTCGTCTTTTTCAAACGGAGCAGGGGAGCCGCCGTAATCGGAGCGAAATTGCAGAGTTTCACCCGCTTGGGTTTGAAATTCCACAATAGGATAATAAGTTTCCTTCTCGCCTTTTTTGTAATCCGTTTCATAGTCAACGACCCTACCCGTTGTGGCCACGCTCTCTTCAATGAACTGATGAATATTCCTATACATAAAAAAAGCGCCGCTCAAGAGGCCAATTCCAATCACTAAAAAAGTATACTTGCCGATGACTGGAATTAAATCAGGGTTCATGTTTTATTTTTATAATTCACCTTGCCTTATAAGTGGTTAGCCTGCTAGAACTAAATTGTGTTTGGCTCACCGCTCTCCGCTCATAAAATCAGGTAGGTGGGTAACATGAGTTATTACGCCTCAGGCGAAAGGGTGGGGGTCACACCCCGTGACATTTCTTATATTTCTTTCCACTCCCGCACGGACAATCCTCATTTCGCCCCACTTCTGGAGCAGCGGGGGTGGCAGGGGTTTCGGCAGAAATGCGTTGAGCTACGGCGGCTTGAACTGAATTCTCGGAGCTGTCTCGGGTCAGCCGAGGCTGAGTCACATTGGCTTCGATTTCTGCTTCATTGGTTTGAAATTGTTCGGGAGAGATTTCTTTTTCTTGAAGGGGAGTTTCGGTCTTCACTTCAAGTTTAAAGAGGGTATTTACCACGTTGTGCTGAATCGTTTCCAAAAGCTTAGCAAAAAGCTGATAGGCCTCCTGTTTGTACTCCATCAAGGGGTTGCGCTGAGCATAGCCCCGCAATGAAACCGCTTCTCGAAGTTCCGTCATCAGATTGATATGTTCCATCCAAAGCGTGTCCATCACCCTTAAAGAGACCTGCTTTTCGATTTTCCTAAAAATAGCAGGGTCAGGAAGAGCTTCCGTCTTACGACGATATTCCCCCACAAAAATGTTTTGCACATTTTCGACCAGGGTTTCTCGTTCTTCAATTTTTTCAAAATCGACCCCGTCCAAAGGCTTCATGCGGTCGGGTAAAATCGTGTTGAGACTTTTGACCAACCCCTCCAAATCCCAATCCAATCGAATGGGTTCAGACGTGTGTAAAACCACTACATGATGGGCCTCGGCGTGCAGCATTTTTTCAATGTCTTCGGCAATGTCATCCGATTTCAAGACTTTTAAGCGACGAGAATAAATGATTCCTCGATGCTTATTCATCACATCATCATATTCCAAAAGGTGCTTTCGAATGTCGAAATTATTGCCCTCCACTCGCTTTTGAGCGGATTCAATCCCTCTGCTCAGCAAGCCACTTTCAATAGGCATGTTTTCATCAATATTCAAGCGCTCCATCATATTTTTCATCCGATCCTGACCAAAAAGACGAGCCAAATCATCATCCATCGAAATGAAAAATCGTGAGAATCCCGGATCCCCCTGGCGTCCCGCTCGTCCTCGGAGCTGGTTGTCGATACGCCTAGAATCGTGACGCTCGGTTCCAATGATCGCCAAACCTCCCAACTCACGCACGCCTTCTCCCAACTTGATGTCTGTTCCTCGGCCCGCCATGTTGGTGGCAATAGTCACTGCATCTTTTTGTCCCGCCAGCGACACAATTTCGGCCTCCCGCTCATGCTGCTTGGCATTGAGGACTTCGTGCCTCACTCCCGCCAATTTCAACAACTGAGAAAGCATCTCCGATTTTTCCACGCTGATGGTGCCCACGAGCACCGGTTGGCCCTTTTCGTGATGCTCTTTGATTTCTTTGACCACATTATTCCACTTGCCCCGGGCATTTTTAAAGAGCAAATCAGGCAAATCTTGCCGCGTAACGGCCTGGTTCGTGGGGATGACTACTGTTTCTAGTCCATAAATTTTGTAAAATTCCTCCTCCTCAGTTTTAGCCGTTCCGGTCATCCCTGCTAATTTGTCGTAAAGTCTAAAAAAATTCTGAAACGTGATCGTGGCCAAGGTGCGACTTTCCCGCTTTACTTCAACATTTTCTTTGGCTTCAATGGCTTGGTGGAGGCCATCGCTATAACGTCGACCAGGCATCAGGCGGCCCGTAAACTCATCCACAATAATGATCTCATCATCCTTGACTAAATAGTCTTTGTCTCGCTGGAAGATGGCTTTTGCCTTCAATGATTGTTCAATGTGGTGAACCTCCATGAATCCTGCTTCGGTATAAATATTTTCGATCCCCAAAAGTTGCTCCATTTTAGCTACCCCTTCTTCGGTGAGGGTGGCGGAACGAGCTTTCTCATCAATATTATAATCCACATCTTTCACCAATTGTTCAATGAGCTGAGCATACTGATAATATTTTTGAGTCGATTGCTCAGCAGGGGCAGAAATGATGAGGGGGGTCCGACTTTCATCGATCAAAATTGAATCCACTTCGTCCACAATGGCATAATTCAATTCCCGTTGAACTCGGTTTTCCATGGAGCCCACCATATTGTCCCTCAAATAATCGAAGCCAAATTCATTGTTGGTTCCATAAGTGATGTCTGCATTGTAGGCTTCTTTTCGCTCCGTTTGGTTGATGCCATGCACAATCACACCTGTAGAAAGGCCCAAAAAATGATATAAAACCCCCATCCATTCCGAATCTCGACGGGCCAAATAATCATTGACGGTCACCAGGTGCGCTCCCTTTTTGGTCAAGGCATTCAGATAAAGTGGCAAGCTGGCGACCAATGTTTTTCCCTCTCCCGTTTTCATCTCCGCAATTTTTCCTTCGTGAATCATGATGCCTCCCAAAAGTTGAACGTCGTAGGGGATCATGTCCCATTTTTTTTCTTCCTTTCCCACCGTAAACGTTTTTCCATTCAAACGACGACAGGCATTCTTGACCACGGCAAAGGCTTCAACCAAGATTTGGTCGGGGGTTTCTCCTGCCTCGATTCGGTCGATAAATTCCTGAGTTTTGGCTTTTAAAGCTTCGTCTGTCAACGCTTGGTATTCCTCCTCTTTTTTATTGATGGCTTGCACGAGAGGTAATTTTTTTTTGATCAACTTTTCATTCGGGTCCCCGATGATCGCGTTGATGAGTTTTTTGAGCATCTCTATTTTAGGTTATTGGCACTCAATGAGTATAAGGGCTCAAGGGTAAATTGACAAACGAAATATGATTTTGTAGAATTTCAATACGCCTTCCTTAATTTTTACATAATAAATGATGAATCCTGAATTTTAAAAGTCACTCTGTGCCGTCCTTTAAAATTTAGAATTTAAAATTTAAAATTTTTGTATGAATTATTACCAATATAATAATAAGCGTCGCGTTCCGGAAGGTAGAAAAGGTTCGGATTACATCAAACCCTTCCTTGTCCTCGTTGTTTTTATTGCCATCATCATCGCTGCATGGAAGCTTTTGGGCAGTTTGTTCGGAGGAAGTGATGAGACAGTTTCTCCTGAATCGGTGGAAGCCAAGGTGAAGGTTGAAATAGATTCAGGTGCCGCCAGAGTCATGGCTTCCGAAGGGGATGAGTGGAAGGCGCTACCAGGAGACATTGATATTTTTGAGCAAGAAAAGCTTCAAACCCTATCAGACGGGCGCTTGTCTCTCACTTTTTTTGATGGGAATACCGCCCGTTTGGATGATTCCTCCACTTTAGCCGTCGATGAGTTGACCAAAGGAACGACTTCTTCTCAAGTGGGGCTCACCTTAGAAAAGGGAAATTTGTGGGTCGACCTGACGAATGGCAATATGACAGACAGTGAATTTACCGTTGAAACAGATACGTTTACGGTCACCGCCCCTTCAGGATCAAAATTTGCACTCACCGCGCCCGACAGCCTTTATGTTCTCAAGGGCCAAGTCAAAGCTGACATTTTGGACGGCTCTAAGGTCGTCAAAACCCTCACGGTAAAAGCCGCACAGCAATTGGTGGTCACGGATGCTGTGGTTTCAAATCTTGTTAAGGGCTTGAATAAAGAAGTGGTCTTTGAATTGGATAAAACCTTCAAAGCTTCCGATTGGTACAGTTGGAACCAAAAGAAAGACGGAGGAACGGCTGACGAGGAGGAGGTGACTCCTTCTGACGATGAAACGACGACAGATGAAGAGGAGAAAGACCCTGATGAAGAAGATAAAGAAAATGGAGAAGGTCCTGACACCCCTCAAATCACCGTCCCTGGAGAAAATGGGGATGAGGTGACCCTCAAAAAAACAGATCAGTTTATTTCTGGAACCGTGAGTGAAGATACCGAAAAAGTGATTGTGAATGAATACACCCTCGATCAGTACGTGCCTGGTTCCGGTAAATTTACTTATAAAGCCAGTGCCACCATCAAAAATTTAAAGGTCGGTTCAAATGTCTTTACTGTCACGGCAGAGAATAAGGCAGGAGATAAAAGCAAGGTGGCCAAAATCACTTTAATCCTCCCTCAAAAAGTATGGGATGACGCCGGATTGAAAGACGATACAGTCGAAGCCACTTCCACCGGAGATGTAGCCATCACTTCACCCAATGGGGGAAAGAATCTGGTCACCGGTGAAACGAGTTTTGTGATTGCCGGTACCACACCTTCAAAGGCAGCAAAAGTCATGGTCAATGGCTATCAGTTGAAGGCCTTTAGCTTGGGGGATACTAGTTTTAAATACAATGCGAACACAGCCGTAGGGACGCTCAAGACAGGGCAAAAGAATGTTTATAATGTGGAAGCTTTTGATGAGGATGGCAAAAAATTAGGGTCCGCTTCGATCACGATCGACACTTCGGGCACGGCTTCAGAAACTCCGCCAACTGACGCAAAGCCAGCTCAATCGGGGGCTTTATCGGCTTCGATCAACCTTCCTAGCACTGCATCTGCCTACGAGACCACATTGAATCAAATCACGATAGGAGGGGCTGTGACTGGTGAGCCAGAGGCCGTCTATGTGAATGGCAGTAAGGTCGAGGGTTATGCTCCTGGGTTGGAGAAATGGAGCATGGGGGTGACCCTTGTGCCAGGTCTCAATAATTTTAGTGTCTACTCCGAAAAAGAAGGCCAAACTTCAGCGACCGATACCATTGCGGTGACCCTTAAATAGTAGGGCTACTTAAATAGGACCACACCATGGTGTGGTCCTACATCCCTGTAAGGTTGCACTACGATGTTGGACCTACAGGGATTTTTTAATGCAATACTATTTGGAGGCACAAGCACTCAGTTTTTCCCTCACTGACTTTATGACAAGAATGAGATTTTCTGGCCCAAACTTTTCTTTGATGAGGCGACAGACTTCTGCCATAGACCTCTGATCCCTTCGTAAGATAGCGGAAATCAGCCTGAAAGAATGGTCTGGAATTTCTCTGAGTGACTCAAAACGACTCAATAAATCGACGGCTGCTTCTAGGGTGATGTTTGGGGGGTAGGTGTCACCCGCCTTGTTGTTCATGAGAAATATTATTAGGAGTCGGAAGTAGCTCATTCTTCATAACTTCACTTGGGGTGTTAGCAGCATTTCCTCCTACAACTTCATTTGGATTGATGATCCTTATTTCTACAATCCCTCTTCGCGTGTCCCGGATGACTTTTTCTGTGTTGAATTTTTCAAGACGGTGTAAGATCGTGACGATATCTCCCAAAAAAGGCATCCGTTCAGCAAGAAGCTTTGCCAGCTCAAAGGCAGACAAATTTTCCTGGGCAGCAAGAGTAAGAATGGGCTTAATCATCATTCCTGGCACGGTTTCAATGCCCGGGGTTTTGCCTCGATAGCTTAAAAGACTTTTCAGACTCTGATCAAGACGGCTTGTGGTTCCGATCTTTTCGCTCATTTGAGAAAATTAAAATTTTTCCTATGGGTGAAATGATATCGTTAAATATCCACTTTTTCAACCTCTATTTTTTGTCCAAGAAATCGGCTGCCTAGTTCTGTGAATCGTTCCACAGAATCAGTCGTCAAGTAACGACGCGTGGCATTTTTGCTCAATTGTTCTAAGAGCGAAGGGTGTCTTTCAAAATAACTTCCGATCGCTCTCACGGCAGCGCTGGCCGAGGAGATGACCTGACAGTTTTTTCCCATCATTCGGATCACTTCCTTTTCTAAAAGGGGGTAGTGGGTGCAGCCTAAAATGAGGGTGTCGATTTTGGCATGTTTCAAAGGGCGTAAATAGTTTCTTAAAATCATTCGAGTCGCAGGGTTTTTGATCAGTCCTTCTTCAATGAGGGGAACGAGGAGGGGGCAGGCCTGAGGGTAGACTTTCACTTTATCTCGAGCCCTCTTGTCTTTTGCGCTATAAAGTTGACCATATTTTTCCAATTCTCTGTCATAAGCCTTTGAGTCGACGGTGCTCCGGGTTGCGAGCAGTCCAACATTGCCAAAGCGACTCTGTTTCAAGGCCTCTTCTACCGCCGGCACGATGACCCCTAAAATTACAGGGCTTCCTTGATACTTAGCTTGGGCGGCTCGCAAAGCATCTGCACTAGCGGTGTTGCAGGCCACAATGATGAGATGACACCCTTGTTGAACTAAAAAATCGATTCCTTTCAGGGTCAGTCGTTCCACTCTTTCTTTGCTGTGCGGTCCGTAAGGGCTATTGGCCTGATCGCCCAAATAAACATAATCAAACTCAGGGTATTTTTTTAAATACTCTTTCATCACGGTGAGACCACCGAAGCCTGAGTCGAAGATTCCTATCATAAATTAAAGCGGAGAGCGGTGAGCGGAGAGCGGTAAGCTTTTTTTAAAGCTATCACCTCCTATGCTTCACAACTTCGATTATTGAATAATTAATACATACTACATACTACATACTACTGGTTCACATTTGAAGGAAATAGTTGTGAACAATGGGATTTTCCAAATATTCAGGGTGAAAACTCCCTGCCAGCACATTTTTTTGACGGACCAAGATCGGAGTGTTCTGATGAGAGGCGAGTGTTTCGACCCCTTCTCCTATTCGGGTGAATTTGGGTGCTCGAATGAAGGTGGCTTGGATTTTCTCCTCAGTCGGCAAAAACTTGACCTCTTCTTCAAAGGAATGGAGTTGAGAGCCATAGGCGTTCCGGTCCACGTCTAAATCAATCAGTGCCATGTTCTCCACTTTCTCCGGTGGCTGGACGTTTTTGGCCAGTAAAATGGCTCCCGCGCAAGTCCCAAAAATGGAGAGTTGTCCCGATTGGACGCGTTCAATGATCATTTTTTTGACCTCTGAATCTTTCAAAAATTGACTCATCACCGTACTTTCTCCTCCCGGGATCACCAAGTGAGTGAGGGGTGCAAGTTGTTCTGGGTTAAGAACTCGATCCGCCTTAATTCCTAGTCGCAAAAAAGCTGCTTCATGCTCCTCCACATCACCCTGAAAAGCCAAGATGCCACAATGAATTTTAGTCATAACTTTATAATTTGCTTATTTTTCCTGAATTCTAAAGCCATGTTCTTTTTCCAAATATCATCCTCATTTTGCCCCCCCCTCCTTGGGAGGGGTTGGGGGAGGTCACTTAACTCTTAATTCTTCCGTACTCACCCCTTTCATTGCCTCTCCCAATCCTTTTGACACTTCTGCCACCTTTTTAGCATCCCTCCAATGCGTGACGGCTTGAACGATGGCGTGGGCGGTTTTTTCAGGACTTTCGGCTTCAAAGATTCCTGAGCCGACAAAGACGCCATCACTCCCTAGGGCCATCATTAGGGCAGCATCCGCGGGGCTGGCAATTCCACCTGCGGCGAAATTCACGACGGGCAGGCGTTTTAATTTTTGGACTTCTTTCAAGAGTTCCACATTCACTCCCAGGGCTTTGGCTTGTTTCATCAAAGCGAGGTCATCCAAATTCGTCAATTGATCGATTTGAGCGTGAATGGCACGTTGATGTCGTACCGCTTCCAAAATATTACCGGTACCCGCTTCTCCTTTGGTGCGAATCATGCTGGCTCCCTCTTCAATGCGCCTCAGGGCTTCACCCAAATCTCGAGCCCCGCAGACAAAAGGAATTTGAAATAGGTTTTTATCCACATGATACTGGTCATCCGCGTCCGTCAAAACTTCGGATTCATCGATAAAATCGATTTCGATAGCCTCCAAAACCCGGGCTTCCATAAAGTGTCCGATGCGCACTTTGGCCATCACAGGAATGGAAACAGCCGCTTGAATTTCCAAAATCATCTTGGGATCACTCATGCGAGCCACTCCTCCTTCTCGCCGGATTTGTGAAGGGATTCTCTCCAAGGCCATCACCGCGCAAGCTCCTGCTTTTTCAGCGATTATTGCCTGTTCGGGGGTGGAAACGTCCATGATGACGCCGTTTTTGAGCATTTGGGCCAATTTGATTCCGGATTGATTTTTCATAATTTTAGAAATAATGCACCCGTAGGCACGCGATTAATCGCGTGCCTACGAGGCCAATTACAAACCGAATTCACTAGAGATTCGCTTGCGCTGCTGCAATCCTTGCCACCGGCACCCGATAAGGGGAGCAAGAAACATAGTTCAGTCCCACCCCATGGAAAAAAGTGATGGAATCAGGGTCTCCTCCGTGCTCTCCACAGACACCGATCTTCAATTTGGGAGCAGATTTTCGGCCTTCGTTCACGCAGATTTTGACGAGTTCTCCCACGCCTTTGACATCGATGCTCACGAAGGGGTCCTTTTTCAAAATGCCTTGCTCCAAGTATTCAGGAATGAATTTGCCTGCATCATCCCGACTGTAGCCATAGGTCATTTGAGTCAGATCATTGGTTCCAAAGCTGAAGAAGTCGGCATTTTCAGCAATCACTTTCGCCCGGAAGCAGGCCCGCGGAATTTCAATCATGGTGCCCACTTTATAATTCACTTCTACTTTTCGTTCCGAAAGAATTTCTTTGGCAATACGATGAATGTCTTGGCTGATGATGGTGAATTCATCCAAGGTTCCTACGAGAGGGATCATGATTTCGGGGTTCACTTCGAGCCCTTGTTCTGCTAAATCACAGGCGGCTGTCATGATGGCTCGGGCTTGCATTTCGGTGATTTCCGGATAGGTGATCATCAAGCGGCACCCGCGGTGACCGAGCATGGGGTTGACTTCATTGAGGCCGACGATAATGTCTTTGAGTTTTTCAAAAGTGAGACCGGCTTTGTCGGCCAAGGCTTGAATGTCGGTGTCTTTGTGGGGTAAGAATTCGTGAAGGGGAGGGTCAAGCAAGCGAATGGTACAAGGGTGCCCCTTCATGGTTTTAAAGATGCCTCTAAAATCTTCGGTTTGCATGATCCCTAATTTGTCCAAAGCTTTCACCCTGCCTTCTTTACTGGTGGCCAAAATCATTTCTTGCATCACCGGGATGCGTTCTGAATCAAAAAACATGTGTTCGGTCCGACAAAGACCAATGCCCTTGGCCCCAAACTTGAAGGCCGTTTCAGCGTCTTTGGGGGTGTCTGCATTGGCTCGAACGATGAGTTTGGCGTGCTCATCAGCCCAGGTGAGGATGGTTTCAAAATTCTCATCCAATTCGACTTTTGTGGTGGGCACCTCGCCCAAAATGACTTCCCCTGTATTTCCATTTAAGGTGATGATGTCTCCCGCTTTCACTTCGACGCCACTGGCAGTCACAAATTTTTCAGCTTTAGGATTCACCACAATGTCCATGCATCCTGATACACAACAGGTGTTCATGCCTCGGGCGACGACGGCCGCATGAGAGGTCATGCCTCCTGTGGCTGTCAAGATCCCTTGGGCCGCATGCATGCCTTCGATATCTTCGGGGCTGGTTTCTTTTCGGACCAAAATCACTTTTTCCCCCTTAGCCGCCATTTCGACCGCCACTTCACTTTCAAAGACCACTTTTCCACTGGCAGCTCCTGGGCTGGCGGGAAGGCCTTTGGCAATCACGGGCTTGCCATGATTGGGCGTCAGAGTGGGGTGCAGCAATTGCTCAATTTGATCGGCATCTAAGCGCTTGAGGGCTGTTTTTTTGTCGATCAGGCCTTCGGCAACCATTTCCACAGCCGTTCGCACCGATGCCTGGGCCGTTCGTTTTCCACTCCGCGTTTGAAGCATGTAAAGCACCCCTTTTTCGATGGTGAACTCAATGTCTTGCATGTCTTTATAATGCAGTTCTAGGCGTTGATAGATGTCTACCAGTTGTTTGTAAGCTTCGGGCATCACTTGCTCGAGTTTTTCAATAGAGTCCGGCGTCCGAATGCCTGCGACCACGTCTTCACCTTGGGCGTTCATCAAAAATTCTCCATAAAATTTGCGCTCTCCCGTGCTGGGGTTCCGCGTAAAAGCCACTCCGGTTCCACTGGTGTCTCCCATGTTCCCGAAGACCATCGACTGAACACTGACCGCTGTGCCAAGATCGTGGGGAATTTTGTGGATGGTCCGATAGCTGATGGCTCGCGGCACATTCCACGAGTCGAAGACCGCGTTGATGGCCATGCGGAGTTGTTCTTTGGGGTCTTGAGGAAAGGGTTCACCGCGTTTTTGTTCAATATGAATTTTATATTGTCTCACAATGTCTTTGAGGTCGTCGGACGAGAGGTCGCTGTCAAATTGAGCGTGAGCGTGCTTCTTCTTTTCGTCGAGGATTTCGTCAAAGGCTTCCATGTTCATGCCCAAAACGACATTAGAGAACATTTGGATGAAGCGTCGATAGGAATCCCAGCTGAAGCGTTCATTTTGAGTGCTTTCAATGAGGCCTTGAAGGGTTTCATCGTTGAGGCCGAGGTTCAACACGGTGTCCATCATGCCCGGCATGGAGATTTTGGCTCCACTGCGAACAGAGACCAAGAGGGGATTTTGCTTGTGGCCAAAGCCTTTGTTCATGGTTTTTTCGAGGCGTTGAAGGTTTTCTTCCACCGCTTTTTCGAGCCCTTCGGGCCACTCGTTTCGATTTTCAAGGTATTGATTGCAGACTTTGGTGGTCAACGTGAAGCCCGGGGGAACGGGGATGTCCAGCCGAGTCATTTCATTTAAATTGGCGCCTTTGCCTCCCAGGAGGTCGGCATCATTTTGGGATCCTTCTCCAAAAAAATAAACTTGCTTCATACCTCGAAAATTAAAAATTAAAGGGGACCTTCCTCTGTTCCTCCAAAATAGAGGGGGTCAAAGGGTAATGGGTAGGTGAAATAATTTTTTTGTTTTTTTGGATGTGTTTTAGACCGTAACTTTGAAATTTTAATTACGCTAATGAAGATACTACCTAACCCGGATTTTCTTTTCTACTGTTTTTCATTTGATAGAACTTGAATTGATTCAAGAATTGTGTTATAATGATCCGAAAAGGGGACCGTTTTCAGTTGGCAAGGGACCTCCCCCAGTCCGCCGCGGCGGAAGCAAAGATAAGTAAGATAAGTTTTAATTGTCACTCTAGGACAAACGGAGTGCGATCCTAGAGTCGTCTTTATTCTAAAGAACTAGAATAACTAGGAATTAAGAATACAGACGATTCCATGATCTTCGTAAACTCCGTCATGGAATGACAAACAATAATAATATTAAAGCCCCTCCTTGGGAGGGGTTGGGGAGGTCTGCGATGGAGGTTCAAATAACTTTAACTTAAACTTTATGAACAACGATGAATTTCAATTGCGGTATGAAGAGACGATGACGAAGTATCATGATTTTTTTGAGCATGTGCGGGTGGCGTTTAAGGGGCATTGTGAGGATATTAAGAAGAAGACCTTGAAGAAATTGGAGGGGGTGCCGGAGGAGGATAAGGAGGGGCGGGAGAGGATTTTGCTCGATCAGAAGGGGGAGTTGGATGGGACTTTGTCGGAGTTGAAGCAGTTGCTTAATTTTCAATCCTCCAAGATGCGTCAAGCGTTGGAGGAGATTAGAAAAGAACAGGAGACCCAAAGTTTTGATTTGGAACAGGAGCTTGCAAGTCTGTAGGAATTTTGGTATAATGAAAAGATTAATAAAAATTAAAACCTATTATGGCTGACCATGCAGAGTCAATGCCACGGGGAGATAATGAAAAAGCTAGAAATTTAAGTGATTTAAGTCCGCGCCTGCATGATGGGAAAAATGAAGCACAAAGAAAAACTCTAGGATTAAAAAGTGAAGCAGAAATGCAAACAAGAATTGCTCAAGAAAGGGCTAGTAAGCTGGTTAAAGGGGTATTGGGTATAGGCTTTGATGGCATTCCGATTTATGAAGCGTCAATACCTACCTACGAAGCATCCATGCCCACTTACGAATTATATGCAGAAAATAAGGATGATCCCAAGGTAGCATTAGAAACAAAAAAACCTAAAAATAAAGATAAATTAGACAAAGGCAATTCATAATTCTCTTTTAATTTAATTGGGAGGTAGAAGAATATATAAATATTTCTAAAATAAACAAAAATGGCACTCGATGGATTAAATTTAAATGGAGCGACGGGTCGTGAAGAGGATGATGACCGTGGGTTGGCAGAATTGCCAAATTATAGGGACATCCAGGATATCCCTGACACTCTTCAACAAGAAGAATTAGAAAGAATCACACATGGAGAACAAGAGCGTGAAAGGAAGAGGCAGGAAGATTTAGAAGACCTTAGGCGTGAATTGCAAAAGAAAGAAAAGAATGTGGATCAAACAAAAATTAAAACCCCTAGGCCATTAACACCTCTTTCAACCGTCTCCAGAACCGAGTCTAATTCAAATTCAAAGGAGCAACTTGATTTAGGAGAGGTGGTCGAGGCAATCATAAGTCACCCGCAGCTCAATCTAGATACCGCAGAAAGAGCTTTGGCTAATGACGTGGTGGCAATTTTAAAGGGTAATCTTACGACAGAATTAAAAAATTATCCCGAACGAGCAGTGACTATTGCTGAGGATATACAAGAATTCGCTGCCAAAGCCACTGCAAATCAAGAAGAAATTCAGAAGTATGTAACTCAACGTTTAAACGCTTAAATGAAAGATGAAGCCCTTATAAAACTTTTTGGCGATCAAATTGTAGCCCAAATGAAGCTGGGAAAAAGCTATCAGCAGGCCTACAGCAACGTGATTGGTCAAGCAATTGCGGAAAAATTAATCGAAGACTTGTATAGCCTAGTCAAAAAAAGTTAATACAGCAAAAAATGGCCTCCGAATCGACCTTACAATCCCTCTTCCATGTCGCCAAAAGCTCGCTCTATTTTAAGGGCTTAACGGATGAGGAAATTCAGAAGGCTTGTTTGAATTATAGCGATCGCCCCGATGCTGATCTTGAAATAGCTATGGAGAACATCCGGGCTGAAGACCAAAAAATCCTCGCAGAATCAGAGAAAAAACAAGATGTCTTTTTTCAGGCGAAAGAAAAAGTAGGGGCCATGAGGCAAGAAGAAGCCCTCCATAAACAAGGATCACCCTCTTTTTCGGGGGATTAAATGTTTAACCAAAAAAAGTAGTGATTCTGTATAAGAAGAACTTCATGTCACTCACTCCTCGCACTAGAGCTCTAAATCCCTTGAGTTTTGCATTGAAGGATTCCGCTGAAGCATTAGTAGATCTTTCAGGGAAGTAGTTGAGGATGGTGCCTTCATGGGCTTTCACTGATTGCATCGCGGTGGTGAAGGTTTTGAAGGAATCTTTATTTTCAATCTTTTCCTCCACCTTCCCATACCACTGATTCAACCTTTCTTTTCCTTCTTCCCTGGTCTTACTGTGATGGTAGAAGGAACGGAACATCATGGAGAGCTTGTAACCTTCTTCCAGCTCAGGGAAGACAGTGAACAGGATCTGGGCCCTTTGTTTTTGTGATTCTTTCCACTTGCTCTGGGGCTTGAAGAGAAGGTATCTGCTTCTGGCCAGAAGCTGCTTTTTTGTGTCTCCGTTTTTGTAGAGCTCGGGCTTGTAGCTTCTTTTTTCCTTTTGGCATTTTAGTATGAGCTCTGTTTCCTCATCGATGGCTTTCCACCTTTCTTTAATCCTCATCTCCTGAAGGGCTTCAGATACGAGCTTTTGGACATGGAACCTATCCGTGACCTTTTGGGCGTTGGGAAAACTCTCCCGGGTGATCCAATCCATCGCGTTACTCATGTCCAATGTTACTTCTAGGACTTTCATCCTTTCACTGACTGGTAGCTTCATCAAGATCTCACTGACTATGCTTGCCTTGGTTCCTTTGACCATGGCTACAAGAGATCCCTTCCTTCCTTTGGCATCCTTGTTGGTGATGATGGTGTAAAGCTCACCGTTACTCAAGGCGGTTTCATCAATGCTGAGCCTTGAGCCTAAGTTATCAGGGAAGAGGAGATAGGTCAGGCAATGATCCTTTTGATCCCACTCCGGGAAATCACTCAGGTGATCTTTGTACTGTTTCTGGAGGACTTCAGGGTTTAGGAGGTTCCATTTAGCTATGCGACTGATCTCAACGGGTTCAGACTCGATCCATTTCTTTTAAAAAATCAGCGAATTCTTTTTCCAGTTTGGTTCCCGGAGCGCAAAGGCTAATGTTTCGCTTGAGCCTTTCTTCAACCCCCTCAATTTCCCAGCTCCGTCTCAAAAACAGCAGCTCAGTTTTCCTTCCTCTAATGGGAAAGTCATCGACCAGGAGCTCTTTGAAACCTTTAGAACTTATTTTCTTGCCTCTATGTTTCTCTGGTATTTCTGGAACTAGATTCTTCTCCTCAAAAGTAACCCTCACCGTTTCTCCATGTTGTTCAATGTTTTTTACAATAAACCATTCCAGAATACCTTTTGGTAAGAACAGGCTCAGTAGATCAGGGTCCATAAATCATGTAGGTAAGAAAATAAACCATACCCATTATAAACCAATAAAAGGTAGATTTATTTAATCCCCCTAAAAAGACGGTGATCCATAAACAAGAAGACGAAAAAAACGCCTCCGACGTCCTTGATGAATTCTTCAATTCGTGATATAATACTGAGATTTAAAAACTAATAAAAATAAAATGGAAAATAAAGATTTTGAAGCCCTAAAAAGAGGCCCAGAAGGTAAGAGTGCTCAGCAAAAGCTTGAAGGAGTCATGCCTCTACGTGGAGAACAAATGAGTAATCAGCATTCTAAGTCAGAAACTCTTCATACGGAAGAAGATATGAGGGCTGAACTTGAAAAGTATAAAGATTATGAGGATGTATCTAAAAAAACGGATGGAAAGGCAGCAATTAAATTGGCAAAGGAAGCAAATCCTCAGGGCTTAGTAGCTGGTGTGCCAGTGGGGGTAGAATATAACAATTATGAATACAAGGTAGTATTATTTAGAGTTGGGACTATCGTAAAAAAGGGTGATTTGAGTGAAATCAAAAGATCAGGAGACGAATGGTATGCTTTTAGGGGGGATAAAATTGAAGATAATGATCAAGAAGCTACAAAAGACAGTGAAGCTATTGAAAAGGCAGTAGAAGATGCTTTTGGCATGAGAAGTTATGAAGAAGTTGAAAATAAAACACCCGAGGAAGAAAAAATTGCTGCACAGTTGAGTAAAAAGATTGGCAAAAATAATGATGTTTATGGAAATAAATACGGTGATACTCTCTATGTTTACTCAAAAAACGGGACGCTTTATAGACAATCAAAAAATTAATTAGTATGTCAGGACCCAAGGGCCGAGAATCACAGGATATCAAGGAGGCAATGGGTCAAGGCCCTAAGCCCCCGGAATCCCCAAAACCATCCGTAGGAATGGAGGATATTGTGATCATTGAAGATGAAGGAGATACAAAGGTTTCTGAAGCGGAAGCTGAGCAGCAAAAAACAATCACAAAAGATCTGATTACCAGTGGGAATATTGACCTCCTTTTAAACGTCGTTGACACCTTAGTCAAAGAGGGTGGCAGAGAAGAAACCATCAAGCTCATGCTTGGAACTTTAGAAGATTTTGTAAATGAAGGCGGTGAAAAAGCCACACTGGCCCAACAAACCATAGATCAAATCAAAGCAAAAGTCCCCCTAAATGAAAAAGAGCTCCTCGACAACCTTTTCGCCCTCACCGAAAAAACCGAAGGCATGTACGCCATTGCCGATCAATTTGAATCCTACAAGCAAGCCGCAAACTTCCCCGCCATGCAAGCCATGATGAAAATGCTCGAAGCCACAAAAGGACAACCTGGAGTCCACGGAGAAGTTGCCCAACTAGCCCTCGACCGCATTGCAGTTTTTAGCCTAAAAGAAAAACCTTTTGAAGAATTCCTCGCCCAAGCCATGGCTCAAAATTCAACAAAAATGGCATCACGTGGCCCTGAATCTGTCACTTCCTCACCCGACGTGGCCGCTGAGTCTGTCGCACAAGTGGAACAGGCCCAAGTTGAGCCTACTGCGGCCATCCCTGAAACAGAGGAGGAAAAACTGGCTCGAAAGGAAATGACAAGAAAAGCCAATGCAGAACTAGAAAAAGCTTTGGATGAGAATTTAAAAGTGGCTACAGAGTTGGCTGTCAGGACAGATAAGATGGTGGAGACGGGAACCTTTGATACAGCCATGAGCTTTGATCAAATCGCAACGGCCAAAAGAGACTATAAAAAACGTCTCGAGGCCAAGGCCAACGAAAAAGTGAGCGAAGAAGCCGCTAAATTAGCTGAGACGCGGAAGAAAACGATAACCGGTGATCCTGAGCTGGATAAGCTTTTTACAAGCACGTCTGAAGCTAGTCCCGCTACCCCAGAAAAACCACCTCTCGTCGCCGTAAATCAAGTTCGACCCGAGAATCTTAAACCTGTCACACCGGATGAAATTCAAAAGGCACCCAAAAAAGTCGACGCGGTAACCGATGTCAGTCCTCCAAAACCCGAAGCCAGAGTTTCCAAACCAGCAACCCCCGAAGCCACTCCCCCCGAAGTGCCTGCCAAAGTTGACCCTGCAAAAGTCACCATTACAGATTCTGAGTTGAAAGCAAGACTTGACGCCGAGGCCAAGCAAAAACCAAAAGGTGGAATAAGAGTTAATAAGAATCCTGTAGACTCTTTAGATGGCTTTGATGGTTGATAAAAGTTAAAAGTCATGACGTTTTTAACATGCTTAAAAAATGAGATGGGTGCCAAAACTCAAGGTATTTTTCGTATCACGTGGTTAACCCCTTAAGAAAAGAGCTTTAAATCAAGACAAAAACACCTTGCAAAAAGAAGTCACTTTGATAGAATTTCATGGCACTTAATGCGGGTGTAGCTCAGTTGATTAGAGCGCTGCCTTGCCAAGGCAGAGGTCGAGGGTTTGAGTCCCTTCACCCGCTCCAAATAGTATTTAATTGTTCAGAAATGCTATTTTTGGCTTGTTCTTGATGTTTTTTTAGTCCGCCCATCTTTCTTTCTAATTTGTGACTGAGAGGCATATACTTTTCTAAGATGAAGTAGGGATATTTGGCTTCTATAGACAATTTCTTATCTTTCAAAATAAAGTTTGCCCCAATTTTCGCAAGAAGTACCTTCTTTTCTTGAGTGGTTCCCTTTTGGAAAACAGTTAAGGCATTGCAAGCTGTGTCAAAAGCATCCGCTGTAATATTCATCCACTTGTCAGCCCGATCATCAAATTGCTTTATCATATCCGTATATTGTTCACGCTCTTTGGTGATGGATTGCTTTTGAAACTTAAATTCTTCGTCGCTCAATAACCCACCGTCTGTATTTTCTGGAGAAATTTTTAGCTTTAATAGATTATCTAGCCTCTTTTGACAATTCTCATGGGCACGCTTAAGCCGATTCCGTTCTTTCTGCTGATTCTCTAGCTCATTTTCATTTTCTTTATTGATATTCTTTATCGCCCATTGATGCAAGGCAGGCGAGACTTTGATTTGACCTAGATAGTCAACAATTTGGTTTTCTAGTGTCAATAAGCAAAGCGTGGACTCTTTGCACTTACCTTTCTTTTTCTGCTGTGTGCATCTAGCGTATTTGTAAATGCGATCAAGCTGTGCTTTCTTAATCCTTTTCTTTCGCTGATCCACAACAATAGCAGAACCACAGGCACATCTAACAAGGCCAGAGGTAAGCGATTCATACTTTTGTGTTCTAGGTACATGACGCCTTCCAACAATGGCTTGAACTTTTTCAAATTCTTCCATGCTAATCATGGCAGGATGACTGCCTTTGTACATTTCGCCATCCCAAATGAATTGACCCGTATAGAATATATTCGAAAACATCTTATGAAAGCCGTTCTTCGAAATCGATTTAGCTGGAGTCCTTCTGGTAGTACGATGTGTAAGGCTTATTGATTCCGCTGCCTGTTGAATTTTTGGAATTGAATATTGGCCTGTTAACATTAAATCCCACATCTTTCTTACTAAATCAAAACGATCAGGGTCTACAAGGGCCCGTTTCTCTCCTTTTTCCGCCATGTAGTCTGGCATATAGCCAACCGGTGCCCTGGTAGGCATATGGCCATTTCTACATTTTTTCAACATGCCCCGCTTTACATCGATACTGAGTTTTTCCGAAAAGTATTTGGATTGCGAGAGTACGAAGGAAAGCATCATCTTTCCCTCTGGCGAATTATCGAAATTGTAGGAGGCAAATTTTAAATCTTTAATCACCCCACGATCTAACAAGTGCATAATCATTCCACCACTGATGGGCTCACGGCTTAGGCGGTCTGGGTGCCACGCCAGGCACCCTTGGACTGTTCCGCTCTCAAAGAGTTCAACCATTCTTTGAAATTCTGGGCGATTGTAGGGTTTGTAGGCACTTTTGGATTCTTTGATTACTTCAACTATTTCAAGGTTTGGGAATTTGTTTTGAATGGCTTCAATTTGGGAGTCGATAGAGAGCACTTGCCTGTCTTCTCGGTCTTCGGTGCTTTTTCTTACATAGATAATATATTTCATTAAATTTTAGTTACTTAAAGGGACGACTCATTGCAGTCCACATCAATGCCAAAGCACTTTTGTTGGATGAGTCGCCCCTTAGGGACAACAAAATAGAGCTTTGGCTGAATTGATAATGTGGAACTGCACCAAGATTATACACTCCTATACCACATTTTCAATCATTCCTTTATACCTCCTTGAACGGTATTCAAGCTTGAGGCATATTCGACAGGCAATAGTTTGATTTTGCGGATGCTTATAAAGCTTTCCAACTTTTCGCCTACATAGAGAGCAAATAAACCAAATTCTAGACCCGCCATTTGATAAGTCGGAAGTCGCTAAATCAACTTCATAACCATCAATTTTCAAACTAGTATAAACGAACTCATTTTTGAGCTTCTGTTTTGCTTTATGTACAAAATCATTCACATCAATATGTTGGCATTGTTCTACCAAAAATTTTCCTAAATCATTGGGGGGTATTGATTTCATGATTAGGGATTGGGTTATTAATTTGTTGATTCTGAGCTAAAAAAGCATTCTCAGTCTTTATATTCACTTTTAAAGGAGGTGTCTTTATTTGCTTTAGCATTTGAATGCCCTGTAGAAAGCGCCTATAAGCATTATCGATTCCTTTGGTGGTAATGCCAAGGTAATGTGCTTTTTCATGTGAGAGGTACTCTGGAGACAGCCGTGACAAGAATAATCGGCTGCATTCTTGCATCTGACAATAGGCAAGCACGGTTGCTTGTACGAGAGCCTTTTCGGAAGAAGTTTTAATATCGTATTCTTTTTCCAATGATTGGCACATTTCAATGGCAAAGGCGATGTAATCATCTCGCACAGCTTCGGTTAATTGATGTTTCGTATCTAGACCTAAAACTTTAGAAAGCTTGCCTGCCTTGCCTTCAAGCTCTTTTCGTATTTTCTTTTTTTCCTTCTTGGTTTTGGCATGTTCTTGCTGATTGAATAAATCAAATGCCTCCTTAAAAATATGCTTTGGGTCACATTCTTCAAAGCGAATAGATTCGATGATCATTTTTTTAAAATCTTCAATGGCCTTGATTTCAGGGGGTTTTTCTAATGATTTTGATGGTTTTTTGATCAATTTATTGTTCATAGTAATATAGTTAATTTTTAAATCAATGTTCACTCATTCACTGATTGTTTTTAATAAGGGAAAAGATTAAGTGAAGGAGTGAAGCAAGTTAACGTTATTTCAGTACATTAAAATCAAACTTTCCAATTCTTTCTTTTAAATCATCAAATTCGGTTCGATCAATAAGCTCAAGAATTTTTACAGTATCAAGAAAATATTGGTACTTTCCCTTATCAATGCCACTGGTAATTCTTTGACGTTCATTCTTGTTCTCGATAATACGGTGCTTTTTTAAAAGGCTACCGACACTTCTTGGAGTCGGACTATATTGAGATTGGGTTTCCATATCTAATTGGTCAATGAGATAACTTCTCAGGTCTTCATTGCTAAATACTAGTTTTTGCTTTAGCTCTGATTCCATTTTTTCAACTAGGAAACCTAAAGTTAGATAAAAACGATTGTCAAAAGAAGCTTCTTCATCAAAGCTTTCCCGATCATCAAGATATTCAAGAACTGGTTTGTAATCAGCTCCAAAGTGCTTTAGGATGCCAGCCACAATCGAAAAAATATCGGAGCGCCTTCCGTACTTGCCTTGAGCTGATAAATAGGCTTGCATTTCTTTTATATCTGCATGGATTCCCTTGCCATTCATCAAACAATAAGCAAACATCTGATTCCTAAGATATTGGAAATGATTTAATTCCTGCTCAGTTATTTCATATATGCTTTTAACCTGCTTTCGATTGCGAACAGTATTGATCACAATGCAACGGCTTAAAAGGGAATCGTCGAAGAAAGATTTATTTGCAGAAAAGGTTTTGGAGCCAAAGGTTTTATATATTTTGAGCTGATTTTTTGACTTCTTGCTGTCCAAATTGACGATCTCATAAGTTCCACTGGCATACATGCCGCTATTGAGAATGCCCGTAGCCATTTTAAGTTCATCTTTGTGGAGTTTATCCAATTCATCAATGTTAACTGAAGCTCCAAAGAAATGGATTTTCCTAATAAGGCTAGCCATAGTAACTTTGCCACTAAAGCATCCATTATGTTGTAGATGGGCCATAACACTTTGTAGACTTGATTTACCTGTATTTCGCTCACCCTCAAGCATCAAGTAAAATGTTTTTCCAAGAAGACCTAGGATGTAAGTGTGAATTATATGGGCAAAAATGATTTGGAGCTCGTAAGAATTATAGAAATCATAATAATCAGCCAAAATCTTAGTGACAGATTCATAGATACCATTTGGGTCAATTTTAGATTGTTTTACGACTGAGACTAAGCCTCCAATTCCAACTGTATTGACGACTCCATCGGCAAACCACAAAGGTTCTCCTGTATCAATGATGCAGTGCTTACTTTCTAAGTCATCAAAAAATGTATAGCCCTCCTTTGTATCTGTCTTTAAAGGAATGCTATTGCCATTTTCAAAGAGGACAAAGGGCGCATAAGTAGCTCCATCATTCACAAAGATGACGTGGTAAAACATTTCGGCCCAAATTCCTGTTAAGCGGAGTTTGTAGATTTTTGAATCATTAAGAAGTAATGTTGTTAATTTTTTCATAAATATTAATTTAAATCTTCGGGCTTTCTATCTCTAATTTGCTGTGAATAGGCATAGAAAGTATAAATATTCATGCCACGGTTACGGTGGCAGGTTTTGAATTTTTCTTTGGACGGAATATTGTCCAAAGAGATATTCTTTGATATATTTCTCATTGGCTAAGAGAGGTTATGGATTAAATTCTTTGACCTCTTTTTTTATGGCGGCTTAAGAACAAGTCTTTTCATTTTTTGGAGTGATTAATTGATAGAAACTAAGTAGGTTTTGAGCCATTTCTTGAGCTTCCAATTCGTTCAAACTGATCCCAAAATCGATCTTGTAGGCTTCTTGAAAACCTTTGATTGATTCGGATGAGAGCTGCATTAGTTTTGGTGAATGAGGTTCTTTAGATTTCTAAAATTATTTGCGAAGGCTAAGGCACTGACTTTGAGCTCATTTCTGTAGTAGAGGTCAACGGATTCTGTGATAAAATCTTCATCTTCATTAAAAAGAAAGTCGGCGCGGCCGCTTGAGTTTTTCTCAATGCCTTTAAATTTCGCCCCAATTGATATGAGAGCGGCAGAAATTGAGATGTCAGATAGTTTTTGCATAGTAATTTTGTTTATTCTTAAAAAGGCATCATATTGCTGTGATGCTAGGCACTAACAATTTCTCTTTCAAGCAAAATAGAGCAAAGTCTTAATTCTCAAACCACGCAATTTTTAATCGGATTTCCCCGTATCAAAGCCATCAAAGTCACTTTGCGGGGGTCATGTTAGCTAAAACACATTTTTTAGCTTAAATAAGGCGTCAAAGTCACTTTAAATAGACTTTGCTACTTTTTGTAAATCTTCTTGCTCACCACATCAAACATAAAAGTTGTTTCGAGTTCAGATTTCTTTAGATTGGTAGCATTAAATAAACTCGTAATAAATGATTCATAGTATTTTTTATAGACATTCTTTGCTTTTGGAATTAGTTTTGAAAACTCTGTAATATTCAACTCACCGTTATTTTCAATGAGCCCTTTTAATATTTTCTGAGGATTACGAGCATTCACAGCAAATTCGTACACCTTTCCATTTAGTAATAAGTATTTATTGCATAGACTCAGATTCAACGCATCATTGCCATTACTATTCCAATCAATTTTTGATTTTATAGGAATTACATCATTTGTGAGACCCTCTAAAACATGCCAAGTCATTTTCTTTACGTGAGTAGGAATTTTGTCAGGCTCCAAGACTCTGTGCTTACTCGGAATTCGTACAATATTAGATACTTCCAACTCTTTCTTGAAAATCTTATCTACAATCAACGCATCAAAAAGAAATAAATTTGTGTCCAGTTTACCATCTAAAGCAAAAGGGCACGGGAAGGCAAGACATTCTATAAATTCATCTAGATTTGTCTTAAATGAATTCGGGAATTTTTTCAATAAACTCTCTATAAATAAGTCAAAAATCTCGATCTGACGCTCATAGTTGTAATAACTTTGGTCCACAGAGGATTTAAGACCGATCTTACCTAGTCTAAAGTCATTAAGGATTAATTCGATATACTTCAAAAAGTCACTACAATTAATACTGAATTTCCTTCTTTTATTTAGAGCGCCCTGCTCCATGGGCTTCTGTCTGGAGAGCTCCTCAACTTCTTTTAGAGTATCTTGGTCAGTAGAAATTAACTTTGCACTTTCAAAAAGACTTAAGAGACAGCTATTCTCACATCCATAAAGATTTTCATTACTAAAACCCAATTCAAATAAAGAAATTTCCAAGTCCAAAGAATCTTTCGAGTAAAAGTCAGAAAGATTAAAATGTGAGAGTAGTACCAGGAAAAAGTCAAAATTGCTTTCCGCATACATTCTATATGGAATGGGGCTCATCTTCATATACATATTAATATGAACCTATTCTGACATTTTCTTCTTGCCTGGAAAAGTCTTAGACAATAATATGTGAATGTACGTCCAAAATCACAAACTTTCCCTCCAAGGAGTTTTTTGCTTACCAAAAGGTGTTCTATCGCCTAGAGGTGGGTGAATCAGCCGATAGGCTACTCTTTGGAGCAAGTGATTGGACGTACCTGGTTCACCCTCTTTTAAGTTATTTAGCCTCATTAGTATGAAAAGAATTATTTCATTTGTCGCTTTAATTTTACTAGCAGGTTGCTCAGCAAATAGTGAACAAACAACAATCAATGGAGTTAGTTTTTCAAATCCTCAGAATTTAAAAGTTTCAGCCGATGAAATGCCTATTTATGAACCCGATCCAGATATCAGTATTACAATTAAGCCAATTTCAGAATTTATCCAACCCTGTGTCGATTTAGATGAAGATCGAGGTAGAGAAATACAAGATTATAGAAAATTATTAGAAGATTTAAAAGACTACGGTAAAAATCCGCAACTAGCTGATTACGACAGTATGACTTGTGGCAATACAAATGGAAATATAAGTAATGAATATACCAAAGTAGATGGTATGAATGCCATTGTTTATAATAAAGCTTTATATCAAGAAGTGGGCAGTTTATCTACGTTTTACAAACAAGTAATTTTTGTAGATCAATATGATCAAGTCTATGAAGTTGTTTTTAATTATGACTTTGGCAAATTGGGGGAATATTTAGCAACAATGAGAGGTGATGGCTCAGAAGCATATGCTTACGAAAATATTCCTGAAAATTGGAAGTCAGGAAAAATAGAAGAAGCTTGGCAGGAAGTAATAGATTATTTTCAAAAGGGAAAACCGATTAATAATCAAAATCTAAAGGGATTTGAAGATAATGAAAAAGTTATTGATGAAATGATTAAATCAATTAAAATTGATCCCACAAAAGTTGTTCAAAGCCCATCTAAATCTATTGGAGAAGCTGAAAATAATGACCTAAATCAAAATACAATAAGCAATCTTGAAAAGGAAATTTCTCCACCAATAGCTGAGGTTGAAAATGAAAAGCCTGCTACTAATGATGAATCATTCATTTCAATTCCTGAGTCTGGACAAATAGTTAGGTCAGAAAATAATGCTTTCTATATAAATGGAAAAACTTCAAACAATTGTGAAAAAATTACTATTACTGCGATAAATTCAGATACAGGAAGGCGTAATGAATATGATTTAACTGAATATAAAAAAGGAGATACAAGTTTTAAATATGGTATTCGAGAAGATTGGGATAACATTGACTTTGGCTTAAATTCCTACTTTTTTATGGCTAGATGCAATGATCTTTTCGTCTCAGATCAAACAACAATTTATATTCCTCAAGAAAATAACTTCATTCCAAGTAATCCCGCTAACACTCTCCCTAATTTTTGGGATGGCTATCAGTGGGCTTCTGATAATAGCGTAAGCAGTTTTGATGCTTGTCAAAGTAAGTTTGGAACGGGATTTTCCGAAGACGGGTGTAATGAGTATGTAAAGAAGAACTATAGTGGTTACAATACTTTTTATAGTTATGATTGCACCGAAGATTGCAGTGGCCATGAGGCCGGATATGAATGGGCAGAAGAAAATGACATTCAAGATACTTATGACTGCGAAGGTAATTCGGATTCCTTTATTGAAGGCTGCGAATCTTATGTGGAAGAAAATTATTAAAAGCATTCTAGTGACTTAAATTTCTTCCTCAAAGCTAAAATAACCTTCCTCACTAATAATTATAAAATCTTGGAGCTTGATTTTATGCAACTCGCCAATCAATTTTAAGTGCTCAAAGGCAGCGGTATCTTTTTCTGATGGCTTCCTGCATCCATGAGGATGATTATGAATAAGGACTATTGAAGTAGCCATGCTTAGCAAAGCCCCTCGGAAAATACCCTGTATATCTAAAGTAAGGCCCATGGCATCACCCATCCCAACCTGTTCATAAGAAATAATTTCCAATTGTGGATTAAGATGAAGACAAAGAGCCTTTTCACGTGTTTCATGACTCATCCATTTAAAGAGCTTATAAATTTGTTCAGGGCTTTTGGCCCGCTTGCTAATAAAGTCATCCTGAACTCGTTTTCGATGATATGTTATTTTTAGTTCTTTTAAGTAAATCATTTATTATTTGAATATTAAAAACTTTAGGCATTGCCCTAAATATCAATTACGTGTAGATTTTGATGCGTAAACACTTGAGTTCCTTGGACATTTTCACTACTTGAAAAAGTCCGCACTTCGGCCAACATGGAGCTCCAGAAAATATAAAGAGATAGGTTAGAGCGGTCCGATGGACACCGGACAGGTCGAGGGTTTGAGTTTCTTCATCCAACCCCATTGCCATGAATAAAATTCAATTCAACGCCATGGTGAAAATTTTTGTTTTCATCCTTTTTGCCTATTTGTTTTTTCTCATCTTCAAACCCTTCATTCCTGCCCTTGTATTAGCCCTTGCTTTTGCCATCGTGGCTGCCCCCCTCACTCAAATCTTCAGGAAGAAAGTGGGCTTAGGCGATTCAATGTCAGCCTTCTTGACCGTCCTTTTGACCCTCCTTTTCATCATCCTGCCCCTTACCCTCCTGCTTACCCTCCTCACCAAAGAAGCCATCGTCTTTGCCAAAACCATTGATTTTGAGGCCCTAAATCAAGCTTTCAACAGCCTCACCACCTGGAATATTTTTGGATATCAAATAGACTTAACCGCTTTAAAGGAAAATTTAGTTTCAACATTAAGCAGTTTGGGGAGTTATGCCTCTTCTAAAAGCCTCACCCTCCTTTCTTCTATTTCAAATTCACTTTTTCTCTTTTTCGTCTTTTTACTCCTTTATTTCTATTTCCTGCGTGATCAGAATACACTTTTGAAGAATTTGAAAAACGTCTTGCCATACGAAAAAGCTCAACAAAAAACACTTTTCACCTCTTTTCATGAGATTTCTAAAACTATTTTTTACGGAAACACCCTGTGTGCCCTAATCGCGGGCTTAGTGGCCTACTTAGGCTTCCTTATTTTCGGCTTCAAAGGGGCCTTGATATGGGGATTGCTGGCCGCCATTTTTTCCTTCATTCCCACAGTGGGCACTCTCCTCATTTATTTGACAGGAATCGTTCTTTTGGCTTTCACGGACGGATGGGTGGCCGCTGTATCAATGGCAGTGTACTTTGTAGTCGTCGAAATGCTCCTTAGGGAAACCTGGATTCGAGGAAAAATCCTTGAAGACAAGCTAAAGTTTCATCCCATCATGGTCTTTTTTGCCCTCGTTGGAGGGGTTGGAGCCTTTGGGTCCATGGGGCTCGTCTATGGCCCCCTCATCATCACTTTTTTGGGCACTCTCTATCAATTCTATGCCGCTGATACCGGGAGAAAAAAGGCTGATCAGTAGTTGCCGAGAAATTAAATTGATTGCATGAAGGCTTCAGATTTGAAGGGGTGGTTCAAAAGCGTTCCCATCACAGATTTTAAGATGAAGAAAATTTCGGCCCGTTCCCGTTCGCTAGGTCGAATGTTTTTTAACTGAGGCAGCTCATTTTTTTGAGTATAATTGACCCATTTGATGATTGAGGTACTCAGTGGAGTCCCAGACAAAGACAGTTGAACATTGGTGGTCAGACTTGCGTCGTGAGTCGACAAAAAGTAAGGGCGATTTAAATCGAGTTTTTCACTGGTTTCACTGCACCTACTCCAATCCGCCATGAAGCCTAGTTCTGTCAAAAGCTTGACCAGATAGGCATAAAAAATAGACTCCGAGGAAAGGGTATCAAAATTCATCAAGGCCTCCCTCAAAAGATGATAAATTTTTTGACACTCCTGTTCTTCCGCCACGAGTTTATGAGTCGTTTCGGCCATGTAAAAAAGAAGGCTCCTTGACTTCAAATCCAAATCCCTTTCATCAAGCAAAATATGGCTTACCGCTTCATTCAAATGCCCCAGCTCACGCCCCATAAAATAATTAAGTTCAGCCTCATACAGGAGTTCTAGTTTTCCCAGAAATTTACTCTTCAGTCGCCTTGCCCCCTTTGCCACCAGAGCAATTTTCCCCTGATCTTCTGTCAGCACCGTGACAATTTGATCCGCTTCACCGAAATCAATGCGCCTCAATACGATACCTCTGGTTTTGATTTGATGTTCCAAGTCTCGCTTTAAAATTAAAAATTATGAGCTCTCCTCAAATACAATTCAATGGCCAAGTAGCTGCTCAAAAATCCAGCCACCAGCGTGGCTAAAAACTGCCAAACTAAAGTCATCCAAAATTGATCCTGAAAATGAACAAGAATGGCATTCAGCCCTGCCATAAGGGTTTCATTGTCGATGATGGTCACCAAATTGCTCGCTAAATAAGCCAAGACTAGCCTTGAAAAAATGAGACTAATGACCAAGGCAAGCAAAGCAAAAATAATCCCCTCCATCACAAATCCCGCCCGGATGAAGCTGTATTTAGCTCCCACTAATTTCATGATTTGAATTTCCTTTTCATGGGTATGGATCTTAATGTTGATGCTATTGAAAATGATCATGACTCCCACTAGTGCAAAAATAAGAATGAGCCATAGACTTGTGTTTTTAATGCTGGTGGTGATGGCTAAAATCTTTTCGTTCCTTTGTTTTTGTTCCGCATTTTTTAATAACTTCTCCTGATCGACAAGAGAGCTGAACTGAGGTTCTTCCAAAAACGCGATGATTTTATTGTTGTCTGCCAAACTTTGGGTCACCACGCGTAGGCTATCGGGAAGGGGATTGTCCAAATTGTTTCGATCCAAAAAAGTAATCACATTAGGGTATTTATTCCCAAACTTTTTGAGTGCTTCATCTTTGCTAATATAAACGACCTCCTTAATTTTTGGATTACTTTTCAAGGTTTTAATGAAGGCTTCAACGCTATAGCTTTCTGCACCGTCCACAATTTCTATGTTGATGTCTAGTTTCTCTTCCACATTTTCAATCACAGAATCGCTGGCGAAGCTGAGGGCCAAAATCAAATTAAAAACAAAAAGCATCAGAGCAATGATAAAAACCGTGGCCATCATCAAGAGCTTATTTCTCATTAAACTGTGCCCTGCGTTAACGAAAGATCGTTTTAAAAAGCGTTGAAGGTGAAAGGGGCTAGGATTCATTATTTTTTTCTATTTTTATTAGGCCTCAAATATAACAAAAGAACAATCCTCGAGCAAGCGGTGAGCCATTTTAAAACTATGCGGTGGTTCAACCGTCTTCTTGCTCGCGTTTGATGAGACTGGACTTATATTTTTCAGGATGATGACCTTCAATCCGTTTCATTTGAAGGTTTGGGAAGCTTTTCCTGATTTCATCCTCATTCACTCGTTGATCATAGCCAAAGCCCAAAATATCAGGATTAAAACTTCTGACCACTTCATAAAAGTCTGTTTCACTCCCCAGTACGACCTCGGTGGCTAAATCAAGCTCTTTAACGGCTTCAAGACGGCTATTTTCACCAAAAAAAGGGGATTTCCCCTTGATCCGTTTCACGCTTCGATCTCTGGCGATCACAATGATGAGTTCATCTCCCAATTTCTTCAATTCGCTCAAATAAAAAAGATGCCCCGGATGGAGGCCATCAAAGGTACCGAAGCCCATGACCACAACTCCTTTCTTCATAAAATTTTACAGATTCAGTGGATGAACTATTAAATCACTACTTTTTCAATCCCATAAATTTATTTCGAAACGCATTGGCGGCTTCGAAACAGTCTTGAACCCGGCGGTTATGAGGGTCCAATTGCATGGCCTTTTTGAGGAGTTGAATCGATTTGTCAAAATTTTTCATCTGCATGTAGCAAATCCCTAAATCACAAAGGGTCAAAGAGTTCTCAGGATCTAAATTTAGCGACCGCTCCAAAATCACCACTCCTTGAGTGCGTTTTCCTCCATTGAAAAGAGCCCAGCCTAAGCAACGTAAGATTTCAGGGTTATTGCCATGAATGGTGTTGGAACTTTTGAGATACTCCACCGCCTGCTTCCACTGTTGTTTTTGAGAATGAATGAAGCCAAGAATGTATTTGGCCGTATAGCTCTTTTCATCCAGTTTTAAAGCTCTTTCACAAGCTTTTTTGGCTTTTTCAAACTTGTCGAGACTCACGTAGTTGTCGGCAATTTCCTCCAAAGCCTCTACGCAATCAGGGTTATCAAAAAGCAATCTTTCAGCTTCTGAAATCGATTCTTCATGCCGGCCATTCATTTTAAGTTCCTCAATGCTATTGAGGGCCCGAGCGATATCATCGGGGTAATCATCGTCTTGTTGTTGATTTGTCATATCATTTTTATTGGTTGCCTTATTTTAGCTTATTTCTTGTCTCATTGCAATAGTGGCTCCAAGCGCCGGGTGAAGCCTCGTTTTCACACTTTATTCTTTAAAAACGCATTGTTTGCCGCAATCAAGCCCGAAGGTTTTCCAGTGTCAAAGCGTTCGCCTTCAAGGAGATAGGCCCAAATCGGTTGAGTTTCTCCTAGTTTGATGAGGCCATCAATCAATCTCAACTCGCCATCCTTTCCTGTTGCACTTTTCCGAATGGCTTCGAAAATTTCGGGAGGGCAAATATATTTTCCAATCACCCCCAAATCACTTGGGGCGTCATTTGGGTTGGGTTTCTCCACCATCCCTTTCACCTCATAGAGCCTTCCTTTTTTTTCACCAGGGTCAATGACTCCGTAGGAAGAAATCCAATCTTTCGAAACTTGCTCCACCGCGATGATCGCTTCCCCTTTAAAATGATCCATCAACTGCCTGGCAGCGGGGACGTCACCCTTGACAATGTCATCGCCAAAAAGAACCAAAAAAGGCTCATTTCCGACCAAAGCTTCTGCCTGTAAGATGGCGTGACCATCTCCCAAGGGCTCATTTTGATAAACATAACTGAATTTGGCTGAACGGTGAATCAAATTCAGCTTCTCTGCAATGTGATGTTTGTCCCTTTCTTTAAGGATCGCTTCCAATTCTGGGTGATGAGAAAAATGATCCCGGATCAGTTCTTTGTCTTTTGAGATCACAAAAATAATCTCTTCAATTCCGCTCAAAACAGCCTCCTCCACTAAATATTGAATGACAGGCTTATCTACAATAGGAAGGAGTTCTTTGGGGACCACCTTGGTGACTGGCAAGAATCGAGTTCCCATGCCTGCCACAGGCAAAACTGCTTTTCTGATTTTCATAATGTCGGATGGTCTTACGGATGGTCAACGAACAGTTAGCGGATTGTTTTGAATTCTAGACAATATTTATTTGGATTTAATCTTCACAATCCGCATTTGGACGGTGGCTTTTTTTGGGATGCTGATGTACAAAATATGATTCTTTTGAGTGGCTTCAATTTGAGCGGAGTCGGCATGTAGTGGAAGAATGACACTCCGGCTGAAATTGCCCCAGTAGCACTCTTGAACATAGGTATCCACGCCTTTGAGGCTGGTTACCTCTTGGTCCAAAAGGCGTTCTCCTTTGATGGTCAGTACATCCCCGTTGATGAGAATTTCTACGGCATCAATGTCCACTCCAGCGAGGGGGGCAATGATTTTGATTTCATGCTTATTTTCCAAGACGTCGACAGGAAGTTGACCCACATTGTCTGGGGTATTGATGTTCATTTCCTCTGTGGCAGCAGAGCCAATTTTAATCGTTCGATCTGAAGAGGTTTGAGTAGCAAAAGTATTTTTCATGACTTAAACGTGAATTAATGAGCTTTGAAAGGAGAAGGGGATGAAACGCTCACACCGTCTTACTCGTGCGACCTGTGCTTTTCTTTGGTTCAAAAAAAGCATTGAATTCCTCTTTGGTTAAGACTTCTTTTTTTAGGAGCTCTTGGGCAATGGCATCCAATAAGGCTTTATTCTTTTTCAAAATTTCCATGGTTTTTTTCTGAGCTTCGAGCACCAATTTAGAAATGGCCTGATCGATCTGGAAGGCAACTTGTTCACTATAATTAGCCTTTGAACCCACTTCGGCCCCCATGAAACTCGAAGACTGGTCGCCAAAAATAACAGGGCCCAATTCACTCATTCCATAGTTCTTGACCATATGCCTCGCAATGTCCGTCGCTCGTTTCAAATCACTGCTGGCACCTGTGGTCACTTCACCAAAAATAAACTGCTCGGCCGCATGACCTCCAATGAGAGAACACATGCGATCTTTAAATTTGGAAACGGACGTCAGATGTTTGTCTTCCTCGGGTAAAAACCAGGTTACCCCCAAAGCCATCCCTCGGGGGATGATGGAAACTTTTTCCACAGGATCACAACCAGGAAGTAATTTCCCCACAAGCGCGTGACCCACTTCATGATAGGCCGTGATTTTCTTTTCTTCGTCGCTGAGGCGTCGAGATTTTTTCTCAGGTCCAAGGCCTACTTTTTCAATGGCTTCCTCCATGTCGGCTCCTGTGATCTCGGTCCGGTCATTTTTAGCGGCCAATATTGCCGATTCATTCAGGAGATTTTCTAAATCCGCTCCCGAGAAGCCGGGTGTTTTTTTGGCCACTCGTTCTAAATCTGCGGTTTTGTCGAAAACTTTATTTCTGGCATGAACGTTTAGAATCTCAATACGCTCTTTGATGTTGGGCATGTCGATGATGACCCGTCGATCAAAACGACCCGGTCGCATTAAGGCGGCATCCAGCACGTCGGGACGGTTGGTAGCGGCGATCACGATGACATTGGTTTCATTTTCAAAGCCGTCCATTTCCGTCAAAATTTGATTCAAAGTTTGCTCCCGTTCGTCGTGTCCCCCTCCCATGCCGAAGCCACGTTGTCGACCCACCGCATCGATTTCATCAATAAAAATAATACAAGGCGCATTATTTTTCGCTTTCTGAAAAAGATCCCGTACTCGGCTGGCTCCCACGCCCACAAACATTTCCACAAATTCTGACCCCGAAATACTGAAGAAGGGGACATCCGCTTCACCAGCGACTGCCCGAGCGAGGAGGGTTTTACCAGTGCCTGGATTACCCACTAGGACGACCCCTCTTGGAATTTTGGCACCCATTTTGGTGTACTTTTTGGGATGCTTCAAGAAATCAACAATTTCAACCAGCTCACTCTTTGACTCATCCATCCCGGCTACATCTGCAAAGGTGGTCTTCTTTTTCCCTTCCTTATTATAAATTTTGGCTTGAGACTTTCCAAAAGAGAAGGCGCTATTGGCTCCTTTCCCTAGTTGTCGGCCCATAAAGATGATGAGGGCGACAAAAAGGATGATGGGAAGCCAGCTGGAAATGATACTGATCCAAAAATTGGTCTGGGTATTACTTTTCACTGTGACAGGAGTGGTATTCGTGGCATCACTCAGTCCCAATTCAGTGATTCCTTCACTTAAATCTCGATAGGCCAAATAAACTTCACCATCTTTGGCGGTGGCGATGACTTTGTCTCCCTCCACCTTAATTTTTTCATATTTCCCCTCTTTAAAATCCTTCACCATTTGAGTGATGGGAACTTCTGTTTGTTTTTTTGCCTCGGCTTGATCGGGGCTAAAAAGATAGTAAGAAAGGGTCAAAAGCAGGGCGAAAATCACGACATAAATAAAGCTATTGCCGCCTTTTTTTGGCGGTTCATATTTTGATGATCCCGCAGGGCGTGGCGTTTGAGCCATAAGTTATTTGGGGTTAATTTTTGTTGATCCGTTCATATACGATTGTAGCACTTTTGGGATGCGAATGCTCCCATCTGCTTCCTGATAATTTTCCATGATGGCGATTAGCGTTCGGGTCGAAGCCATGGCGGTTCCATTCAAAGTGTGAAGCAAATGGGTACCTGTTTCGTCTTTGTAGCGGATGCCTCCTCGTCGGGCTTGAAAATCGGTGCAGTTGGAGCAACTGGTGAGTTCTCGGTATTTTCCCTGCGTAGGAATCCAGACTTCACAATCGTATTTCTTAGCCGCGGGTGCCCCCAAATCTCCTCCACAAATATTGACGACTTGATAGGGGAGTTCAAGATCACTCAGAATTTCTTCTTCCATGCTGAGGAGAAAATCATGTTCTTCCCACGATTTATCGGGATGACAAAAAGAAAACATTTCCATTTTATCGAATTGATGCACTCTCAAAATTCCCTTGGTGTCTTTGCCATAGCTGCCTGCCTCTCGTCGAAAACAGGAGGAAAAGCCGATGTAGCGCTTGGGGAGTTTTTCTGCCTCTAGGGGTTTAAACATGTGGAGGCCTGCCAGGGCGACTTCCGAAGTTCCCACAAGGTACAAATCATCTTCCCCTGGATTGACGGAGTAAATTTCACTTTTATCCGCGGGAAAAAACCCGGTGGCATACATCATCTCCTCTTTGACGAGCATGGGCACAGTGACTGGGGTGAAGCCCTTGGCGACGTATTTTTGCAGGAGCCAGTTGACCAAAGCGAATTCGAGCAGTACGGCTTCATTTTTGAGGTAGTAGAAGCGTGCTCCACTGGTCTTAGCTCCAGTTTCGGTGTCGATGAGGTCTAGGGATTCTCCAAGTTCAATGTGGTCTTTGGGTTCAAAATCAAATTTTCGAGGGGTCCCTACGGTTTTGATGACGACATTGTCTTCGTCCGATTCCCCTGCAGGCACTGATTCGTGCGGAGGGTTGGGGAGGGTGGTTTGAATTTCTTTTAGTTGAGCAAAAATTGTGTTCAGTTCGTATTCCATGCCTTCGAGTTCGTCTCCCAAGACTTTCATCTCTGCAATTTTGGCTTCTCTTTGGTCGACAGGGAGGGTGGGGATCATTTTGGAAACTTCATTTTTTTTGGCTCGCATGCTTTCCACACGTACGATCAAATCGCGATGCATTTCATCGAGCTTCAGAAGTTGATCTAGGTCCATTTTGAAGTGTTTCTTTTGGAAGGCGGCTTCGAATTCCGTTTTATTTTCTCTGAGTTTTTTGAGGTCGATCATGGCTATTATTATTTTTTTAATGCTTGAAAAGGTTACCTAAAAACAAGGTTTGAAGCAAGAAATATCCACTAGAAGTTGACATATTTGATTTAATAATTATTATAGCTATATTAATATTTTGGCTGAATTAACTCCTCAAGTGCGTCGCAAAATTGGCCAAGAGATGTATAGGCTCGGCTTAGAACTATTTGCTGCAATTGATAAGAAGGAAATAGAGCTAGTGCCTCGATAGTTTTAATTAAATGCTAATCCGAATTAGCTTGACCGCGTCTCTTCCTCCGCTGACAATGGCAACCTCTTTAGCCTTTAGGGTTTTTTTGAGAAATTTACAAAGTTCTTCATTCGCTGCCCCCTTTAAAGGCATGGCCGCCACTCTAATCTTATAGGTCTCATCCTCCATTAGATCCACAATTTCTGTCTGGGGCGATTTGGCGATGACCTTAACCTTTATATAGAGAGAATTTTTTTGAGTGAGTGCTTCCTTAATTTGATCAAAAAATTTGTTCATCAATAATCTTTATTTAAAGTCATTTTGTGACTATTTCTATCTTACTCATTTTTTGAAATAAAAAAACTGTTACTAAAATCCAATTAGTTCGTATATCCCTAGCGAGAAAGAAATCCGGAAAATTTTCGGCAGATTATCCTCTGTCACTAGAGAAAATCAAATATTATTGACAAATCTTAAAAAAAACATTAAAATATTGTTCAGTTGATTTTATACTTAAATTAATTCAAGTCAATTATGGAAAGAGCAACCCTCCCCAATAATACTCCAGATTCAAAGTGGTATGAAGTATTAGTTCCTGCTTCTACATTGCGACGCATAGGCTTATCACTTGCCCTTACTGGCTGTGCCTCAACCTCAACGTTAACTTTAACCCCTGAAACGGGCAATCCTTCTGTGTCACTTGATCGCACACGGTGGTCAGCCGCTGCCTCTAGGCAACAGAAATATATTTCAGCCGCTGCCTCTAGGCAACAGAGAAATATTTCAGCTTCCAATCAATTAGCTAGCCCCCTAGCCCTGCGAGAACCTGCTGTTGATTATGATGTGAATCAAAGCTTACCCCCCTCTTCAGCGTTACCCTCTGTGCCTGCTGCCCCCCAAACAAAGCCGGTTGTTCATGCGGAAGCCTCTAGTCTGTCGGCAAGTTCAAATACGAGTGTAAAAAATAATTTTACCCTTTCTCCTCCTCAAGACGAAAGTTCACTTGGCGATGGTAGAACCGAAGATGGAGACGGGGGAAACCTTCATATTGGGAGGCTTTTAAAAGCCACTAGTATCAAAGAGCATCAGCTTATTTTTTTGGCTGGAATGAGAAAAAAGTTGGGGGTAGTGGCTACCTGTATGGAAAAGGTTGATAAGCGGCGGAAGAGTGGAAATCAATTTGAGCCTAATGAAGTTACATGTTTTATGGACTATAAAGAGGCTTGTGTCATAGCAGCTGAGACGCCGGAAGGAGAAAGCGCATGTGTTGGAGAGTATAATAGCAATGTTCAATACATGACTGATATGGCAGAGAGAGCTCTCAATCAAGCTTCAAAAAAATAAAAGTGATTCCTCTAATTAGTCCTGATTTTTCTTAGGAAAATCGCGAATAAAATGGTATAATTGGGAGATGTAAAAGCAATTATGATGCCAATTACTACTCCAGAAACAAATGAGCACGCTGTACCCCTTGATGAAGGAGGGCTAGCGGGTGCACAAGTGCGAGGCGCGGTAGACCAGGCTGTGGCAGGAAGTGAAGCAGAATTGCCTCTGCCGACTCCTTTTGACACCCTCGCCAAGGAATTGGAAGGGCTAGATTTGGCTAGACAACGTGAGCAAATGGTCGAGCGTTATCGATTGTGGGGGCTTACAGCCGCTTTAATTCAAGCAGGGGTGATCGAATCAGAAGAAGAAATAAGACTGCGTTTTGAGGAGGCGACCCTTCAGGCTGCCGAAAAACTGAGGGCATTGAGCGCTGACCCTGGTCGATGGAAAGACATGGAAATGATTTTTGACCCAGGCGGCCTGCTTCCCCATCAATTGCTCCCCGTGCTTTTTTCCAAAGAGACTCTGCCCTGCTACACAAAAGGCATAAATCTTGAGGAAATCATACAGGTCACTCCTAATGAACACTCACCTCAAAGCCCACAATTAAGTTTTGTAAACAAACCAAGCACCCCAAGCGCAGCCTCCTCAATTGAAAAAGTAGCAAGTGATCCCCCTGATCCCAACGAAACTCAATCCCTCGATTTAAATGCAGGGCTTATTTATTATCGCCTCATGATAGATAAAAAATTACCTCAAATATTCAAGGCACTTCAAGATTTAATCAGAGAATCAGCTAATTTAATACCCTCCGATAAAAGTACTTTGGATGAGCAATATTTAAAAATAACCCCTGGGAGGGGCTATTCAATAACCTATAATGAATACAGCCAAAAACTAAATGCCCTATATTCTTCAATTCTCAACGATGTACCTTCTAATTTAAACCAAATAACGCCAGATATTTATAATAAAATTCTATTTTTAGCTTCACAATACGGTATCATCAATCGCTTCATGCCCTATCCCGATGTTCGCCTCAGCTTTCCGAATGCTGAGTTTCCAGACGGTCAAATGCTAGTGCTAGTTTTTGATTCTGCCAGTGGTTTGAGCTTAAAAAAAGCCTCTCCCCATGACAAGAAGGGGATCATGTCGTTGCCCCTGGCAGCATAACGGATATTTATTTACCTTACATCACAAGTGGTTAGTGGCTAGACCCAAAGGAGACCCTTTGGGTCGGTTAGCCCCAAAGGGGACCCCTAGGGTTGCTTAGCCTGCTGCAACTGAATTTTGTTTAGCTCACTGCTAGCCACTAACCGCTTATCGCTATTTTTGCCATAGGAAAATCAATCCTGTGAAGAAAATCTTGCCAATATAGTTACTTATGATATACTAAGTACATACTAAATAATAACTTATGACCACTTTTTCCATCAAAATA
>CAZNDI010000001.1:14640-44087 GCA_964571805.1 uncultured Candidatus Peribacteria bacterium | reverse complement strand
TGCTGGAGAGGTGGAGGGGGTGGGGATTAAATTTGGAAAAATGAAGGCTACATTCGAAAATGTTGCCTTCATTTTTTATCGGGTTACCGATAAACTGTTTTTGACCTGTAACCCTAAGAATGATGAACCTGCCCAAAATTGGTGAACCCTTAAGCCAAGAAAACATAGAATTTTTGAATATATTGAGCAAAGCTGTCGAAATTCCATTGTCGAAATGACGATGAATAGCCAATCCGGACATCCGGGGGGGTCTTGCAGTGTCATCGATTATTTGGCTTTAATTTATAGTTTCATCATCAGCCAGACGGGAGAAGAGGTGGTGGTGTCCAATGGACATGTGTCGCCCGGAGTCTATTCCATTTTGGGCCACATGGGCTATCTACCCATGGAAGAGGCGGTCAAAACATTTCGAAAAATTGGCTCCATTTATGAAGGTCATATCACCCGCCATGTTAGTGGCATCACTTATGGAACAGGGCCTCTGGGGATTGGAGTTTCAGTGGCTTCGGGATTTGCATGGTTAGAAAAAATGAGGGCCACGGGAAAAAAGGTTTTTGGACTCGTGGGAGATGGAGAATCGGACGAAGGTCAGGTTTACGAAATGATGCATTTTGCCAATAAATACAAACTCAATAACTACATCCTGTTCATGGACCACAATCGGGTTCAATTGACAGACAGTACGGCTAAAATCATGCCCATAAACCCCAAAGAAACCTGGGAATCGGCAGGATGGAAGGTGATTGAAGTGGACGGACATGATTATGGAAAAATGTGGGAAGCCCTTAGTTTAGCCTACAAATCGGATAAACCGACGGTTTTAATTGGAGAAACGGTGATGGGTAAAGGGGTCAGCTTTATGGAACCTGATGGAATTGCGAACAAAGCCACCTGGCATGGCATCGCCCCTTCCGTTGAAATGGCCACGAAAGAATTGGAAGGGCCGCTTAAAATTTCTGAGGATGAGAAAGTAGTCATTGAAAATTTTAAAGCCATGATCAAATGGCAACCTGAAGAACCGGAAGATATTGAACAACTTTCGGAAATAAAAGGAGTGACTATTGGAAAACCGATGATCTTGCCTGCTGGCACCAAAACGGATTGTCGTTCAGCTTATGGGAATGCTCTTTTAGACTTAGCCAAACTCAATCCCAATGTTCTGGCCGTCACGGCCGATTTATCCGGATCTGTTAAAACCGATATCATGGGGAAGGTATTTCCCGAACGTCACATTGAGGTTGGCATTGCCGAACAACAGATGGTGAGCATGGCGGGAGGAATGAGTTTGAGAAAGACGATTCCTTTCGTTTCCACCTTCGGGGCCTTCATGACCAGCCGCGCTAAAGATCAAGCCCGAGTGAATGATGTGAATCGGACGAACGTTAAAATGGTCGCAACCCACTGCGGCCTTTCGGTGGGAGAAGACGGACCGACACATCAAGCCATCGATGACATGGGTTCTTTTGTGGGTTTTTTCAACACTCATATTTTAGAGCCAGCCGACGCCAATCAAACGGATCATATGATTCGCTATGTGGCTTCGCATTATGGGAATTTTTATGTGCGCATGGGGCGGCATAAGTTTGAGGTCATCTTAAAAGAAGACGGAACCCCATTTTTTGATGAGGATTATCACTTTGAATATGGAAAAGCAGACCTGATTCGAGAAGGGAAAGACGTTACTTTGGTCGCCAGTGGCAGCATGGTGAGCCTAGCAGTGCAAGTGGCAGACAGAATTAAAGAGGAGGTATCGGTGGAAGTGATTGCGATTAATTCTTTAAAATCGATCGACTTGGATACCCTCCTCCCGTCCCTAGAAAAAACAGGAAAATTGATTACAGTCGAAGATCACAACCCATTTAATGGATTGGCCTCTCAAGTAAATTCAGTGATTGCTCAAGAGGGCCTTTCAATCCGAATCAACAATTTAGCCGTCCGTGAATATCAGCTTTCGGGGGATGTGATGGAGCTCTATGATGAGGCGGGGGTTGGGCCAATGGACATTGAAAACGCATGTCGAAATATATAATCGAGCTTTAATAAAAATGCAAAAACAAAAAAAATTCACCATCGACCCCAGTCATTTTCGGGTCGCTATCTTTGGCTCAGCCAGGACTCAGACCAATGACCCCCTCTATAATCAAATTTACCGTTTGGCCCGTATGATTGCCGCGGAAGGCATGGATGTGGTGACAGGGGGTGGACCAGGATTGATGGAAGCAGCGAACAAGGGGCATCAGGAGGGAAGGAAGTCTAATGATGTTCATTCTGTGGGATTGAATATTTTTTTGCCCGAAGAACAATCGGTCAATAGCCATTTGGATGTGAAAACGGATTTCCAACGTTTTTCTCAGCGCCTCGATCGTTTTATGACCCTCTCGAACATTGTGGTTGTGGCCCCAGGGGGAGTGGGCACGCTTTTGGAGCTGATGTACACGTGGCAATTACAGCAGGTCAATCACACGTGCAGTGCGCCGATCATTTTGTTGGGAAAAATGTGGAAGCCTTTTATAAAATGGATTGAGGAATGGCCTTTGAAAAATAAATTGATGAGTCAATCGGACATGCATCCTATTTTTTTGGCGGATCATTGCCGGGAAACAATGAAGATCATCAAAAAGGTGCATGCTGATTTTAAAAAAGGTGGACCGGAATATTGCTTGAATTACGAGAAATATAAATTGGAGGGTTGATTGATTTGAAAAACGAAGGCGAGGTTCCGGAACCTCGCCTTCGTTTTGTTTAATATTGGGGCTTAATGGGAAATTACGATACAAAAAATCCCCTTCTTTCGAAGAGGAGCTTTTGTCTGGTTCTGAGGGTGTCACCCTTGAAACACATTCATGACGTGCTTTGGGTGACTCAGAACCAAACGGTTTCTGGTGACTAGCCAGAAGGAAATTCTAAGCTGTATTTTGGAGATTGTTACCGTCTGTCCATGACGTATTCTTAAGCGTGTTCTTTTTGTTTTTAATTTTTGTATTAAATAAGATCACAGAATATAGGTGTGGTGAGCTCTCACTAGTCCGGAGGAGCTACATCATAAAGCCTAGGGAGAAATCCAAGCGGTGAGCGTGGAGCGGTGAGCGGTGAGCTTTTAACTGCAGGCAGTTTTTTTGCTCTTCGCTCTACGCTGATCGCTCTTCGCTGGTGCTTCTCTCAGGGCTTTATAGAAAGATTTATCCAGAAGGGGGTGATCTTTTCTCCGATAGTCCTTTGACAGGGTCAAGGGAAAGCTACCTAGTGGGGAAGAGAGCCGTCGTTCGAGAAGTTTCTTTTTGTGTTTGTTTTTAAAAGAACAAATGGTCCTAAGAGATTGTGTGTCAGGCAAGGCAGAGGAGAAAGTATCTTCTGTGCTGAACAAATCTAGCTATTATATCAGGGATGGGGGGAAAGGAAAGGAAATTGGGTTGACGGATATAATTTTTGTTTTATTTTAAATAATTTGACAAAATTTATAAGGTGAAATAGAATCGTTTACCTATATTTATAATTCATAAATTATGTCAAACGAAGCAGTTCAAACAGTTGAAACAAAGGATGAATTAGAGGCTGGATTGGAAAATCTTAGCTTTGATGAACTTTATGAAAAATTGGAAGATATAAGAGGCAGGGCAGTGATTGAGCATGTTCATAAAACACTAGAAGCTTTAATAGAAGCTGCTGAAAATGGACGATTAATGATAGCCGATACTTTAGCTCAACCCCACATAGTCAATGAGCTTGAAGCCCATATTATTCGACTAGACCCTAAACTTGCTTTCAGCCAAGCTACTCCAGAGTTAGACAAAGCTATGACTAAAATTCTCGATATTATTAGGGCTAATAGAAAATTAAGAGAAGATGAAAAAGCATCACTTGTGAAAATGCTAAACACAAATAATGGGGCAGGCTCTAATTATGTTTTATAATTTTAAAACATTAATCTTTATACCGGCACGCGATCAATCGCATCCCTACGGAATAAATCACACCTCTTTATTTACATACTCCTCATAAACCCGCTTCAACTCCGGATATTTCACCAAATCTCCCGCCTTCTCCACAATGCCCTCAGCCGCCTTCCTCACTCGATCTAAAAGTACCCCATTCATCAAATTAGCCATTTTAAGCTCAGGAATCCCCGATTGACGCACCCCATAAACTTCCCCCGGACCACGGAGTTTAAGGTCGATTTCGGCCAGCATGAAGCCATCAGTGTGGTCGGTCATGGCCTTGAGACGTTGGTAGGTGGCGTCGGAACTTGAGTTTGTGTAAAGAAAACAGTAAGACTGAACATTGCCTCGTCCCACCCGGCCACGGAATTGATGGAGTTGAGAGAGGCCAAAGCGCTCAGCGGCTTCAATGAGCATGATGGTGGCATTGGGAACATCAATCCCCACTTCGATCACGGAGGTGGAGACGAGGATCTGGATTTCGTTGCCCTTGAAGGCCTGCATCACCGCGTCTTTTTCCGCGGGTTTCATTTTACCGTGGAGTAAGCCCACTTTGTGATTTGGAAAGACAGACATCATGTGTTCAAATTCTGAGGTGACCGATTTGACCTCCAGGACATCCGAATCGTCGATCAAAGGACAGATCACATAAACCTGCTCGCCTTTTTGAAGCTTGCCTTCGATATAGCGATAAACCGGCTCTCGATGCTCCGGCGGCACCACTTTTGTTTCGATCGGCATCCGACCAGGAGGCATTTCGTTGATGACTGATAAATCCTGGTCGCCGTACGCCACCAGAGCGAGTGTACGAGGAATCGGCGTGGCGGTCATGTTTAAGACGTGCGGACTCCCCTGACGGATCAAAACTTCCCGCTGTTTGACCCCAAACCGATGCTGTTCATCGATCACCACCAAACCCAGTCGTTCAAATTTAATACCTTCTTGAATGAGGGCGTGGGTACCAATGGCAATATCGACTTGGCCGTTCGCAATCGCATCAACGACTTGCCTTTTTTCCCCTATTTTTAGAGCTCCCACCAAAAGCTGAACGTTGAACGATTTAGATTGTGGGAACTTAGCCTCATAGGCATTCAAAAAATTCGTCACAGAAGTCAAATGCTGACGGGCCAAAACCTCGGTAGGTGCCATCAAGGCCACTTGATATCCATGTTTCACAGCCTGAAGAATCGTCATCATCGCCACCATCGTTTTGCCGGAGCCCACATCCCCTTCCAAAAGCCGCATCATGGGAAACGGCTTTTCCATGTCTTTGAGGATTTCGTAGATGACGATTTTTTGGGCATTCGTTGGCGTGTAGGGCAAGGTGGAAAAAAATCCCTTCACAAATTCTGGGTCCATCGACATGCCGGCAATGTTAGAATCTGGCAGACGACTTTCTTGCCAGGCTTTCTTAGTTTTAACCGCTTTGAGTTGGAGGAGGAATAACTCTTCATAACCCAATCGGTCGCGGGCGGCTTCCAGTTTTTTCTGATTGGTCGGAAAATGAATTTCGGCAATGGCTTCGGCTTTTTTCATCAAGCCTTCTTCTTTCAGAATCTCTTCCGGCAAGACTTCATCAAACGCTTTGGCCAAATAGAGCAGCGGATTAATCTTTTCCCGAAGCCATTTGGAAGTGATTTTATCGTGCTGAGAATAAACCGGAACCATCCCGGAAGTATGAACTTGAACTTCTTTGATCGTTTCTATTTGGGGGCTAGAAATCGTGTATTTTCCATAAGCGTATTGAACCTTTCCCGAGAGAATGATTTCCTTGTCCATGGGCAAACTCCGAATGAGATAAGGCTGATTAAACCAGACCACCTCACATTCAAAACCGGCCCGGTCGTAGAACATGGCCTTGATGATTTTGATTTTTTTATTCTTGGTAGGAATTTGTTTGATCCCATGCAGATAGCCTTTCGTCGTGATGATCTCCCCTTCTTTGGCTTGAGCGATGGAATCGACATCCGCCAGATCTTCATAATGACGGGGGAAATGTTGTAATAAATCGGCCACGGTAAACAAGTTCATTTCTTTGAGCGCCAAAATATACTCGCTTTTGGTACTCAGGGCCGCTTCGAGAGGAGTGTTGAGGTTCATGGCTTTATTTTAACAAATTCTTCTTTAAAATGAAGGTGAGATTGGCCAATCTCACCTTCATTTTAAAGACTCCTCCTTGAAAACTCCCAAAAATAGGCGTATAATTAGGACTGAACTCCATAAATTAGGCCTAATATTGGGAATTAACTCCATAAATTAGGCCTAATATTGGGAATTAACTCCATAAATTAGGCCTAATATGCTCAAAAGAACTATAGAAAATAACCTCAAAAAAGACTTATTCAAGGGCAAAGCTCTGATTATTTTAGGAGCTCGTCAAGTGGGTAAAACCACCCTGACTCAAAATCTTCTAAATGCCTATGATAAAATGGGCGTCTTGAGATTCAACGGAGAAAATCCCACCGACCGGGAAATCCTAAGCAATAAAGACCTGGAGTCCTTGGAAATGCTCATAGGAAAATTTAAAATCATCTTCATTGACGAAGCCCAAAAAATTCCTGACATGGGCCAAACAGCCAAGCTAATCGTAGACCACTTCAAAAAGAAAAAACAACTCATTCTGACAGGCTCGTCTTCTTTTAACATTTTAACTCAAACCAATGAGTCCCTCACGGGCCGCAAATTTATCCATGAACTTTTCCCCATATCGGCAGAAGAAATCATTCGTTCCAAAAATCGTCTCATATTTGAAAAACAGCTCGAAAACCTCTTGATTTACGGAAGCTATCCCGAAATTTATCTGGCGGGAAATAATGAAAAGGAACGCTTACTGATCAGCTTGGTCTCCAGCTACCTCTTCAAAGACGTATTCGAGCTCCAAAATATCCGCAACCCCGCAGTCCTCAGCAAATTATTAAGTGCTTTAGCCTTGCAAGTCGGCTCAGAAGTTTCGCTGAATGAGCTCAGTAGCCTACTTGGAATCGACCTTAAAACTGTAGAACGGTATATCGACCTCTTAGAAAAGAGTTACATCATTTTTAGACTCCCCCCTTATTATACAAAAAAACGGAAAACCATTTCTAGACTCAATAAAATCTATTTTTATGACTTGGGCGTCAGAAACACAATGATCAACAATTTTAATGCCTTAAGTCAGCGAGATGACGTGGGAGCCTTGTGGGAAAATTTTGTCATCGTGGAACGACTAAAATACCGTCACTATCATGGGGTCAATGCCAATGCGTTTTTTTGGAGGTCTTATGATGGAGCTGAAATTGATTTGGTCGAAGAGCGGGGTGGAAAATTAGAGGGATATGAGATCAAATGGGGCAAAAAACGCAGCAATCCCAAAAGCTGGCTAAACTATAAAGGGGCGAGCTATCGAACAATCAATAAAGATAATTATTTGGAATTCATAACCGCAGGCGAGGCTGTATAGCCTCGCCTTCAGACGGATTTCCAATTATCCAACCACTCTTTCACCTTCTCGGGCACCTCAGCCAGCTTCATTTTTTCGATCGTCACATTCGGAGGGAGGGCCTTGAGGAACATCTTGCCGTAATCTTTGGTGAGCACCCGGTTGTCCAGAACAACCAATGCACCGTAATCTTTTTTGGAGCGAATGAGTCGACCAAAACCTTGACGGAAGCGAAGAATGGCCCGAGGAACAGAATATTCCATGAAAGGATTGGCAAACATTTGACTGCGCGCAGCGAAAATGGGGTCGCTTGGGACATCGAAAGGGAGCTTATGAATCACTAAAGTAGTGAGAGCTTCGCCTTGAATATCAACCCCCTCCCAAAAACTATTCGTCCCAAAAATAATGGAGTGGGTCGGATCATTCATGTAAGCCTTCATGATCTTGCCTCGACCTCCAGTGATTCGCTGAGCCAAAAGTTTAGGATCTTTTTCAGTAAAATATTGCATCAAGTACATGTAGACTTTTTGAAGGGCGCCATGAGAGGTGAAGAGGCCAAGCATAGCCCCTCCAATTTTTCGCGTCATTTGAAGCATGAATTGGCTCACTTGATCGATGGAATTACGCGCAACCACGGGATGCAAGTCGCTGGGAGTGATGATATAAGTCTGTGCTTCATAATCAAAGGGAGAGGGTAAAATAAGCTCCTCAAAGCCTTCATCTAAGCCCAACATGCGGCGAACGTACTGAAAGGGATGCGGGGCTTCTATGCCGCGATCTTCGTCCGACAAATCTACCCCCAAAGTGGCTGAAGTGTAAATGACGGACCTTTTTTTTTTTTTAAAGCCTCTCTTTAAGCTCATTGCCCAACATCAAAGGCGCCATAGATAAAGTGATGACTCCCGACATGTCGGAAGTGATGTAGCGGATCAGTTTTTCGGCATTTTGGTCGTTGTCAAAAAAATCATGCAAATGAGTGAGCTGCTCAGAAAGAATAGAAATTTCCTGGAACAGTTCATCCACAAAATCAGTTTGTTCGGGGAAATGTTGTTCACCATTCAACGCCAAAGCCTCGGCAAAATGCTTTAAGCCCATGAGCCATTGGTTGATTTTAAGGTGAAGTTCGGTGAATGAATCGCCCAAATTCAACCATTGTTCGCTGGCCCCTAAAATCTTGTCGATGAGAAGATTTTCGATGTAGGCTGACTGAGGAACGTTTCGAGTCACAAAAAGCGAGACAACAGTGAAAAAACTTTCCATTTGTTGCTGCAACTCAGGGACTTTTTCCATCATTCCATCCACCGATTCAAAAGCCTGACTAACGGTAAAAAGTGTTCCTGAAAAACGGCGTTGTAAATCTTCGAGATGATTTTTGATGCTTTTGAGCGGAACGGCGATGGATTCTTGTTTGATTTCTACTCCAAACGACTTGGTGGCAACCTCTTCAAAATGATGGGCTTCATCCACGACCATATAGGAATATTCAGGAAGCAAGCCCCCTTCTCGAACTAAGTCGGAACAAAGGAGGGAGTGATTGACGATGATCAAATCGGCTGCTTCAGCTTTTTTTCGGGCTTCACTGAGATAACAATTTCCAAAGGTCTTGCATTTTTGAGGGCTACAAAATTTTTGGTCCGCACTGAGCTCAAAATCCCAAATCAAGGTTTCGGAGGGGGTCAAGTGGATGTCGGAACTGTCTCCGCTTTGGGTTATGTTTTGCCAGACAAGAATTTTGGTGAGCAAAATCATTTCTTCCTTGTTCAATCGGGGGCGACGTTTGAATTCAGCCAATCTTCGCAGACATAAGTAATGGGACCGACCCTTTAAAAGCGCCACTCGAACCCCTGGATTGCCCGTCATTTCGTGGTAGATTTTTTGAAGCAGGGGCACGTCCTTTTCATAAAGTTGCTCTTGGAGGTTGATGGTGTTGGTGGAAAGGATGACCTTGGCCTTGTTGGTGAGGGATAGGTGAGCTGCTGCGGAGAGATAAGCCAAAGACTTGCCCACTCCTGTGGGAGCTTCACAAATGAGGTGAAATCCTTCTTGAAAAGCTCGGAGGATGGCTTGAGCCATTTCTACTTGTTGAGGTCGAGTTTCAGTGCTTTCTAAAACCCTTTGCAACCCACCTTTTTCGCCAAAAACCTCTTCGAGATCTAAGGGTCTTTTGATCCCCAACCCTATTTCGGAAGGAGTAAACGTTTGGGCCTTCACTTCGGACTTGAGGACAACAGAAGTGGGTTTTAGGGCTTCAAAAAAAACCGCGCTGTCCCAATTGGATTGGGGCAAGTGCTCTTGAATCTCGAGGAGGGTGGCTTTAGGTATACCTCCTCCAAGCATGAATAAGTGATTGAATAGGGCTAGAGTGGCTTCTACGTCGGCCATGGCCCGATGACTGTTTTTATGGGAGATATCCAGTTCATCTGAAAGGGATTCGAGGCTATAACTGGCGAGTTGAGGGAGGAGGATTTGAGCCAAAGGAATGGTGTCAATGCAGCCTAAAATGTCTAGGTCTAGGCCTTTTTCCTTCAAGAATCCGACGTCAAATTGAATGTTGTGGCCTACAATGTAGGCTCCTTTGATGAGTTCTTCTGTTTTTTTAAAGACCTCTTCTTTATTTTTTCCTTTTTCTTCGAGGTTAAAATCGGTGATTCCGGTGATGATGGTGATGATTTCGGGAAGTTTGTAGTCAATTTTGATCAAATCACTATATCGCCCCACCTCTTTGCCATTTTCATAGCGAATGATGGCCACCTCAATGATGTCATTTTTTTTAGGATCAATACCACTGGTTTCGAGGTCGAGAATGACAAAGGGCTTGAGAAACATGAAAAATAAGGAGTAAGAAGTAGGAAATGCACTTGCTTAAATCATAGCATACCCCCTCTCAATTCCTCATTTTTTCTCCCTAATCCTCACTTCAGACCCTTCAAAATTGCCTTCAATAAACTGGCAGATTTTTTAAGCTTCAGTTTTTCTGACAAAGAAAGGGGCACAGGCCATATTTTTTCAATCCCCTTTCGGCCAATTACCGCAGGCACTCCGACAGAAATATCATTTATTCCATAGGCTGAACCAGGGACTGTAGAAACGGGGAGGATCATCTTTTTGTCATGTAAAACAGCTTCCGCAATTTCTGCAATCACCACCCCAATGCCATAATAAGTAGCTTGTTTTCGCTGAATGATCTCATACGCCGCCCGCTTGGTTTTTTCTTCAATCTGTTTCATCTGAGTGGCTGACAAAAGTTTTTTGGCAGGAACTCCTGAGACATTGACCAAACTCCAGGCTACAAATTCACTGTCTCCGTGCTCGCCCAGAACAAAACCGTGCACATTGTGCAAATTAACCTTCAGGGCCTGACTGATGTTATAACGAAGGCGTGACGTGTCCAAAGACGTGCCCGTTCCAAAAATTTGATTCTTATTCGGCAATTTGATCGTTTCTCGAGCCACATAAGCCAAAATATCCACGGGATTCGAAACAATCACCACGACCGTGTCGGGTCGAAGTTTGCCCATTTTTTTGATGATGTCTTTAAGGATTTTAACATTTTTAGTCACCAAATCGAGGCGGGTTTCACCTGGTTTTTGAGCTGCCCCGGCGGTGATAACCACAAGGTCAACGTCCTGACAGTCTGCAAAATCACCCCCCATCACGTTCCCCGTTTCCGTTCCTATCAACCCATGGGACAAGTCCATCACCTCCCCTTCTTCTCGCTGATCACTGGCGTCAATCAAAATGAGCTCAGCTGCCAAGCCCTTGATCATAGCCGCATAAGCAAAGCTGGATCCCACCATGCCGGTCCCAATCACTGCGATACGAGTCTTTCGAGCAAAACACTGCTCCATTTTTTGTGTCTTCATGAGTTTAGTTTTAATTTGAATTGAGTATAACAAAAGTCAGGTGAATGGAAAGAGTTTGCTTTCACTCAAAAGGAGTTTGGCGTAAAATGCAAAGGTGATCAAAACGTGAGGAGAAGAATTTAAAATTTAGAATGTAAAATTATCATGCAGCCCACTGGTTACAGCCCCTATCAGGCTCCTGAATCGAGAAAAAAAATCTCCTTCAAATCTTTTAAAATCCCGACTTTTCCTAAATTTTCTGGTGGATTTAAGAAGTGGCTCCTCATTATATTGGGATTTCTTTTCACCCTTTTTTTTGTTGTTTATCTCTGCATGGGTGATCTACGCTTCTTTGCCAACAACTTTCTTAGACTTGGCTTTTTTCAGAAGGATTATCTGATCGTCTTCCAAAATAACTATGAATTGCGACCAGGAGGAGGCTTTATCACAGGTTATGGCGAAGTTTCGGTCACCATGGGCATTCCCTCAGGCCTCAGTTTTCATAATTCTTATGAAATCGAAACCGAAAAGTACGTCAGCCCTCCCTATCCTCATGAAGAACTTTTGAAAAGCGATTGGTATGATGGATACAGCTTTCGGGATGCCAACTGGAACCCTAATTTCCCAGAAAGTGCGGCTACATTGATTGATTTTTATCATAAAAAATTTCCAAAAAAAGATGTGGATGGAATCATTGTGGTCAATTTTAGTGTGATTGAAGCATTGATTGGAAGGTTGGGGGGCATTGAATTGAATGGAGAAACTTTAACCCAAGAGAATCTCTTTAAAAAAATCACCGACAATGTGAATGATGTTGATCGACACAATGAAGACGCTTTGGCTGAACGGAAGGATATTTTGGGTGAATTAGTGGGGCCGCTGATGTCAAAACTCAAATATCATCCTTTTAAGGCCAAATCCGTCATTGTTGAAAGCATGGCAAACAAAGATATTTATTTTTGGTTTGCGAACAAAACTTTGCAAAAGAAAGTGGACGCACGAGGGTGGGCCAATACGATGACTTTACCCAAAAATTCTGATTTTTTAGCCGTCAGTTTAGCCAATTTGGGGAGCAAAAAGGCAGATCGCTATCTCATGGATCACGTTGATTATCATGTAGACTTGCAAGGTGACACGCCTCAAGCCACCGTCAAAGTCACCCTCAACTACCCAGGGGAAAGAAATATTTATGCCGATGATTACAAGGGCTACCTGCGCCTCTACCTACCCCCTGGTGCAGAAATTTTATCTGAAACTAAAGATCTGAAAGTGGAAAAAGAAGGTGACTTTAAAGTCATAGGCACGGTGGTCAATTTAAAGGCCGAAGAAACCAAAGCATTTAGCTTTAAATATCAATTGCCTCGCAATATTTTAACAAACGATAATTATCAACTCAAAGTCATCAAGCAGTCGGGGGACAAAAAATATTACACGATAAGCCTAGAGGGAAACGATGACCATGGCATGGAAGTTTTAAACAGACACAGTGATGATTCATCACTCGACTTTCTCGTGAAGGAAAATAAAGCTTTCTGGCAAGGGACTTTAAAAAATGACCTCAACCTCAACTTGAAACTCTTAGAGGACGTCACTGCGCCCTATCCGGTCGAGCAAGGTTTTGATTCTCTGAAAATGTTGAGTATTTATTGGAATGAAGCCATTTCTCCTAGTAGCGGAACAGACATCTCCAATTATAAAATCATTGACTTGGATAAAACGGACAAAGAGCAAACCGATACGATAAAAATCACTAAGGCTAAAATTGTTGGAGAAACCATCACACAATTAGAAATTGAAGGCGTGACCCAGCAAGATTTGGAACGTTATCAAATCATTATGAAGGGAATTAAAGATGTCTCAAATAATACAATCGACCCTGACCCGAAAATAATCACAGCAGTGCAGAGAATCAAATAGAAAGACCCCTTGTTTGAAAGCCATTTTTTCGTATAATTGAAGTGATGAATAAAAGTATTTTCAAATTATTGGTTGTTTTTTTGACTCTTGGCCTGCTCACAGGCTGCACCTTCGCTGGCACACAACCCAATGAAGTCCCTGGCTTTTTTATGGGTATATGGCATGGAATTGTGGCTCCCTTTACACTCATTGTCCGTTTTTTCATCACTGACGTACAAATGTATTCCCTTCCCAATTCCGGCCTTGGCTATGACATCGGATTTTTGCTGGGAATTGTGGGGGCCATTCCCATTGGATGGTTGGCCACTTTGATTTCACTTGGCTTTTACTTTTTGGCTTAAAAAAGCTTTCCCATGCAGATCACGAGCACAGCCTTTGAGAATAACGGGAGAATCCCTTCAAAATATACGTGTGAAGGAGAAAATATCAGCCCTGAGCTCGTTTTTTTGGATATCCCCACCAAGGCAAGATCTCTTGCTTTGATTTGCCATGATCCAGATGCTCCGCGAGCCGAAGGATGGACGCACTGGCTTTTGGGAAACCTTCATCCCATGACGCAGAGATTAAGGGAAAATCAACCGCCTACTTCGGGAATAGGATTGACCAATGATTTTGGGAAACAGTCTTACGGTGGCCCATGCCCTCCTCAAGGCCTGCATCGCTATTTTTTTTACCTTTTTGCCTTAGACAGCGAGTTAAAACTTGACCCCTCGATGGGGAAAAAAGAGCTGGAAGAGGCTATGGAAGGTCATATTATTGCTCAGGCCGAATTAGTGGGTTTATATAAGCGGAACTGATGATCTTGTAATTATAGTGCTGTTTTTACCTGAAAACTTGCATTATTTAGAAAAAGTGTTATTATTTTAAAGTAACTGCTTCAAATCTATGAAAACCTCTCAATTCACTGTGTACATTGAGCAAGATGAAGATGGAGTATTTGTAGGCTCTATACCAAACCTTCCAAATTGTCATGCTCAAGGTTCAACTCAAGAGGAAATGTTAAAAAACCTCTCTGAAGTGGCTCAATTGTGCCTTCGAAATACTCAAGAGCTTAACTCTACTCAATTCATTGGAATTCAAAATATAGAATTAACCCATGCCTAAGCTTCATCCTATTAAATCCAGAGCACTGGTCAGCCTTCTTCATAAACTTGGATTTATCGAAAGAGATGCTGAAGGGTCACATGTTTTCTTTAAACATATCGATGGACGAACGACTGTCATTCCCGTGACAAATAAAGAGATCAGTAAAGGACTGCTTAAAAAAATTCTGAATGACATTCGACTCACTGTAGAAGAGTATGAAAAAATAAGAAAATAATCAAAATATTTATGCTGCCAGAAAAAAGAGAGCTAAAAATCATAGGCTATCATTTGGGATCTAGGTTGGACATCAAAACCATCAAAAATAGCTTCACCTTTGACTGTGTCTATTTTGATCCCACAGAACTGATTTATAGCGAAGATGGACTTTCCTACATCCAAATTCATGATTATGGGAGCATCATCTTTTTTGGACTTGAAAACACGAAGCAGAATGAAATCATCAGTTCAATACGAAAAATGCTGAATTTGGAGATGACTGAATTGAAATCAGAAAATTATATCGTTGAAATCGACCCAAATTCACCTTATAAGGTCCTCTTTGATCGGATTGTGATCGATAAATTGGATTTGGAGATTGCGAGAATTTTGATGCTTGGCATCGCCCAATCTGTTGCCCTAGACCATTACACTGAACGAGCCAATCAGCTTTTGGAAGATATTTCAATTCATACTGCTGAGCTCGAAAAAAATGGGAAGTTTTCAATCAAAGGTAAGAGTCTGATTCAATATATTGGCAAGACCATGAACCTGAAGAATATTATTGCGAGTAATTTATATATTTTTGACAGCCCCACCATCACGTGGAACGATGAATTATTGAATAAGATCAATACCGATTTGGCTCGGGAATTGGACATATCCGCAAGACATAAAAGCCTGCAAGAAAATGTGGAAACAATTAAGGAAAGCCTAGAAATGTTCAATGACTTTCAACAGCATGCTCATAGCTCCAAGCTGGAATGGATCGTGATCGTTTTGATTGCCTTTGAAATTGTGAAATCCTTGGTGGATAGCTTTGTTCTATAAACAGGCTTAACTGAATTTTAGCCCATTAAGACGGCATTATTCACTTCTTCAAACGTCGTTAAACCTCTAAGGACTTGAAGGTAACCGTATTGGCGAATAGTGAGAAGTCCATTCTTTTCGGCTGCTTTTTGAATTTTATCCTCATTTCCTTGTTCAAAATTGATGAGGTGTCGAATGGTGTCGTCAATTTTCATGACCTCCATGATGCCCACCCGGCCTTTATAGCCGGTTTTGAGGCAATGCTGACAAGAGGACTCGGCATCGTGGGCAAAAATATTTGGCCGTTCAATATACTTCTCTGAAAAAGCTCTCACTGCTTCATTTGAAAGGAGGAAAGTTTTTTCGATCTCTTTCATCACTTCTTTTTCATCGGGATGCCTTCGTCGGCACTCTAAACAAACCCGACGCACCAGGCGCTGAGCCACGACATATTTAAGAGAGGAGCTTATAAAATAATGTGGCACCTTCATTTGGAGGAGGCGCGTGATGGTTGAGGCAGCGGTATTGGTGTGGAGGGTTGAAAAAACAAGATGACCCGTATTTGAGGCTTCAAATGCTTTATTGGCAGTTTCTTCATCGCGCATCTCCCCCACCATTATGATGTCGGGGTCTTGCCGTAAGATGACTCGAAGAGCCGTGGCAAAATCATAACCAATACGATGAAATATTTGAGATTGGTTTACCAAAGGGATTTCGGCTTCTATGGGGTCTTCAAGGGTCATGCAATTCTTTTGGGCACGATCAATTTCTTTCAAAAGGGCATAAAGAGTGGTAGTTTTTCCACTTCCTGTGGGGCCCGTGACACAGATAAAACCATGAGGCGACTGAAGGGCTTCTTTCAGTATTTCGAGGGAGTATGACAAGATGTCCAGCTTGTTTAAATCACAGGTCAAAACATCGGCCATTTGGCGCAAAACGATTTTTTCCTCTTGGGCATTGCGTACGGTATTGGGCATAAACGAGAGGCGAAAATTGTAAACGACCCCCTTGAGCTCAAAGGAAATACGACCGTCTTGAGGAAGGCGTCTTTCGTCTATCTTTAAACCAGCATCCAACTTCAATTTATTCACAATGCCTCGATAAAGGGCAATATCACTGTAGTCTCCTTGGTCAAAACAACGTCCATCCACTCGATAACGAAGCTTGAAAGCCATCTGTCCTTTTTGGTTTAAAGTGAGATCAATGTGAACATCAGAAGCCCCATGCTCAATGGATTGCCTGAGCATATTGTAGACAAAAGAATTGGCGTCTGCAGCCTCACTTGCATCGAGAATCTCAATCTGACTTTCAAAATTTTTACTCGAGGTATTTTGCTGTAAATAATGAACAATCTGATTAATTTTTTCTGCGTGATCTGGATTTTCTTCAATAAAAATAGAAAGTTGAGGTTTATTTTGAACTTTAGATTTTTCCTCTAAATTCTGAAATTCTAATTCGGTTAAAAGGCGATTTTCTTTGAGATAACTCAGAACATCCTGGCTTACTTTTTGGCTATATATCACGAAATTAAAATTATAGATAAAGGGGTTAGTAAGAATTTAACTGGGCTCCTGAACCAGCATTCACTTGGCGCCACACGTTGTATTCATCGGGAAGTTCAGTATCGCCGGGAACAGGAAGGACGTACTTTCGATAATCTTCGATGATATGTTCTGAGGGCTTGTTAATATCTTCTGGATCTATTTGAAGGAGAGGTTTCCTTTCCCAGTGTGCTGATTTGGCAATGACGTCCCCCAGAATACGAAGTTGTCGGTGACTTTCGCCACTATAAAAATTCTCCCGGGCTAAAATCAAAAGCTCAAGGTCCTCCACCTCGCCCTCAATATAAATATTTCGAGCCTCGATGCGAAGGGAAGTGATATTGTTCTGGAGGTTTGATTTAGACATGTCATAAAAAACATTGGCGTTGATATAAACATCACCCTCGACATAAAAACGTGCTTGGCCTCCAGAAAAAATGACTTTGTCTTCCACCCCTTTTTTTCCTAGGATGAGATCGCCTGATTGGTACCAAACGACATTGTCTTTAATGTTAACCGTACCCGTGAGGGTTGTGGGAAGTTGGTCTTTGAGAACGGGACCGAATTTCTCGCGAACCAAAAGGTCTTCACGAAAGTCTCGTGGATTATTTTTCCGATCATAAGCCTCACCCTGCTCAAGATAATCAAAATTAACCCCTGTTGCCACCCAACGGTCTCCAGATTTAGAGTTAAAAGCCTCGTTTACCTTCCCGGAAAAAAGCATGTAATCGACATTGGTTTCTCCAAAAGGTGTGTATTTATTGCTGGGGGTGAGAATGCGGTCGGGCTCGTGAACATAATTATTTTTCTCCATATAATCACCTCCTCCAAAAGTCAAATTGACCTCATTGGCCTCAGTTTGATTATTTATTATCGCTCCATTGGTCCCCAGATGTCCCCCTTCAGTTTTGAGCCAAGCGGTGGAACTATAAACAGAAATATTAGTGGTATCCTCATCTTTTAAATCGATGGGGGTACTGGCTATTTTTTGCCAGGTATAAACTGGATAACTGTCAGTATGCTCACAATCATCGCCACAGCTGCAATGGTCGTACACCTTGTCAAAACCGGCATAAGCATAGGACCAAAGGTCTTCGAGGATGTTTTGACTTTGAGCAGTAGAATCAACTTTTCCAACGGTTCCATCTTGAATGGCTCGCGAGAGGGTAAAATTTTTGGGGGCTTTAATGACGCCTCCATTTTTCATAAAATAATTCACTGAACCCGTGTCACCATAACTGTAAATTTCTGATTTAAAATCAGTCTCTTCTTTTAAAATTAAACGGGGCCGCTTTTTAGGCAATTGGGTATTGAGGAGAAATTGCAAGGCATTGCTTTGAAGTGAACACTGATTCATGTCTTCACACCCGCCACCTGTCGAATTGTAAGCGAAAACGGTTGAATTTTTGCCGTGAGGGTAGGAGTGATCAGAGCAATAACCATGGTATTTTTTGTTGCCTGAATCTTGGATTCCATAACCCCCTCCCACCGTATAAGTATTGTATTTTCCGCGACCCGTGTATTTGATGACATATTGAGTCTCGGTCATGTCGCCTTGATCGGGACGAGGTTTGCCGTGGGGAGAGTTGAGGACGAGGTTGGGCACTTGCTCGGTGAGGAGGGTAAAAACACCAGTTCCCATTTCAATTTCAGCATTGAGGGGGTGAATAATAGGCTTTTTAATTTCCGTGAGCTGAAGACTTTCCGTTGAAATATCAAAACCGATATTCGTGATTTTCTCAAGATCTTGCTGGCCCACCTTAACCTGAACCTTCATGATCATCTCAATCGACTTGCCCGGCTCAAGAGGGTCGGAGAATAGGTTGGTTCCACAATTTTCAAGGCACTGAGTGCCTTCGGGAAGGTGGGTGATCAAATTTATTTTTTCGATGGGTTCACCACCGGCATTGGTTAAAGTGTAATGATAATCAATGCTGGAACCCGAAAAAACTGGCTGCCCCTCAGGGGGGAAAGATTGAACGGCAACATTTAAAGAGCCTAAAGGATGGCCAGAAATCGTTGTGTTGATCGGATTGCTCATGACCGGCAAATCAGAATAAGGGCCCACCAAAGCCCCCACTGCCACCGTGTAAAGAGGGTCATCGAGAACGGCATCGGGAACGTTTACTTTATATTTGGACTCGAATCGAAAGGTTTCTCCGGCGGGAAGATTTGGAATTAAATGACCCATGGCAAGACTTGAAACAGATTCTTGGTCAGGCAAAGTTATGATTTCACTCATTTTGCCCTGTTTCAAAGTGGTGGATCCGGTTTCGTAGCTCATGTAATCTGGAGAATCCATGAATAGCCTCAAATCATGCATGGCCTGTGGCCCAGAATTCACAACTTCGAGCGCGTAAACTATGATTCGCTCTTTTTCAACTGACTCCTTGTCATCCGCAAAATCGGTCACCAAATCTTGGGTTTCAATGAACAAATTCATATGAATATCTTCCAAAACCGTTCCCGCATGTGCGGCAGAAAGAGGAATAAAGATGAGACAAAGGAGAAGAAAATAGATTGATTTTTTTAGGGCTGTTTTCATTTGCTATTGATTATTGAATTTTATGGATTTAATCAAATGGTTTATAAGCTAATATTTCCTCTAACCCTTGTCGAAAGCTCAGAAAAACCTCTATTAAAAGTATTCTCTAAATTGGTGGTAAAATTGGCTTTTGTGATGAGCTTGTAGATCAAGATATTCTCTACAGGAGACCCTTCGATGCCATATTTTAGATATTGTTCTTTGTTGAGGAATTTCATGATGTAAAGCATAAGTTCGTAGTAACCAGAGCCTATTTTTAGCTTTTCCCAAAGGTTGGTATGAGTGAGTTTAGTGAAATAAAGGGCTGCCTTTTCTAAGTTGAGGGGCTGAGTGGGAATAAAATCTGGGGTCGTGGCTGCAAACTGAGAATAGGTGTCAATTCTTTTTTGAGTCAGACAGCGAAGAAAGAGTTCGAGAGCCTGTTTTTCCTGAAAGGGAACACTGCTTCCTGACCCCTCTGCAAAAAATTCAAACGGTCTAGAAGGATGGCTTTTGGTGCCATCGGGAAAAATGACCTGAACTTGAAGGATTTGATAGCGATTACACTCTTCCAGAGGAATCGTGTAATTTCTTTGATCGGCGGTGGTCAAAAGCACATCTCCAGCCCATATTTCAAAGGTTTTTCCCTTTTCAACCGTGGGACCTGTCCAACTCCAAAGCACTGCTTTTTTGTCCCCTGAAAGCTTGGCTTCAAGCAGAATTCCATCATCATAAATATTGACAGGAAGCGTGACCGCTCCTGTTTCTGAGCCCGAAGACGTGTAGGGAGTATGAACGGAGAGATAGTAGGTAAAATATTCATCGGAAAATACTGTTTCAGGAAGATTAAGATTGTAGTTGAGCGAGTCAGTTTTTGGAGAATGCCGCTCATGCATCAAGGGGAGAGGAATAAAATTTCCCTCTTTATTTTTGTAATTCAATTCCACAGCGTTGATGGCCTTTCCTTTGTTTTCTATTTCTACTGTAAGAGGAATCGAATCCCCCACCGCCAATTCATTTTCAGGAATGTGATGAAGGACAAGCTCGGTTGCAGGTTCGGCTTGATAAGTGAACTCCTGAACCAAACCTCCATCGATGAATAATTTCGCTTGAGAACCTGTAATGCCAGAAGGAGGTTGATTTGTATAATATTGCAGCACAAAATTTTCGGGAGATTGCATGAAAAGCAAGTCGACCCAACTGGTCAAGTCGGTTCCAAACCCACCTAAATAACCCCCCGGCACATTGTGAGCAAAATCAGAAAGTTCAGCTGTGGGAGCATCAGCTCGAACACGGTGAATTTGTTGAAGCGGATGGCCCAGGACAAAAATCAAATCATTATTCTGTCTTGTGGAACTTATTGCTTCTCTCATTTTAATGCCTGTGACCCCATCATTTTTCGTATCTTCAAAGGCTGATCCATTTAAAATCAACATTATTTTTTGAGCCTTTGGCCGCCCCTCCATTTTAGACACTTGAGTAAGTTTGGCAAAACCATCTATTTTTGACGCATCGATTTCTGAAAAAGTGATTTGATTGAGCTGAGTGACCATTTCTTTCATATCATTGGTCTGAAAGTTGACCTTTCCATCAAAGCTGGTGACCTTGATCTGAAGATCAATCTTCTTCTCATTGAAATAACCAATAAGACCCTTTAGGTTGTTGAGGATCAATCTTTGATAGGGAGCTGTCTTTGAGCTAGTATCGAGGAGAATATTTAAATCAATTTGAGAGGGAGGGTCATGCGGGGGTAAAAAAGCCATGGGGCCTATATTTATTTTTTCGTTTTCCTGTATAACAAGGTTTTTGGGCAAAAGACCTTCCGTATCCCCTTCTATTTTCAATCTCGCTTGTATGCGAGGAAATTCAGATTCATTCCATTGGATCACCGAAACAGTGTAAGGTGTCGCGGCTTTTGCAATTAGAATGACAAATGCAGAAAATAAAAAGGTGAGAAAGGGTAATTTAAATTTTTTGAGGAGATTCATTATTTCTATAGGTTATGAATGGGAGTTAATTTGGAAGTTATTTAATCAAATCTTCATCACTAAAATGAACAAAGTTCAATCCTGGTGCGATGCCCTCTTCTGCCTCCCGTTGGAATTTGACTCGTTGATAAAGGCCTGTGGATGTGGCACCAATCAGATCTAGGGTTTGCATGAAATTGGGCAAAACGACTGGTTTACCTTGATAGAAAGCCGCGAGCTTGAAATGGGTGGGGTGGTTGTCGAGCGTTTGAAAGTGAAGGAGGTAGTTATTTTCAAGTGGCTGAAACCCCGAAAGGATGAGGGACCTTTTGTAGGCACCCTTTGAACTCCGAATTTCAGTTTTGAGAGGGAGACCCCCCTTAAAGCCGAATCCATGAGTGGCAGGGTCGAGCGTATTGATAGAAATTCGTTTGACCGAATTGGATTCGGGATTATTTTTTAAGGTTTCAAAATCTTGGAAATCAATCTCGTTGCCTTCTTTAGGGAAGGCAAAGATATCTAAAACTAGTTCGGAAGCCTCTTGTTTTTGATTGAAATCAAAGTGGATTTCATTGAAATTATTTTCTGGAGCAATTTCCCTCAAAACAAATCCTTTGGCTTTTTTAGGCTCTAAGCTTTGATAAGCGTACTCATCAAGCGTTTGGGGCGATGATAAATAAATTCCGGAAACAGTGTCATGACTATTGATTGGAGTCATGGCCGAGGGATTAAGGGAGGGATGGTTGAGCGTTAAATTTCTTTTTAAATAAGAAGTCTCTATGCCTGTTCCATACTCTAAAAAATCATTTTTAGATGTATTCTCTCGATTCGCTGCTTCCTTCATGAAAGCAAGATTTGTGAGGGTTAGATCTTGATCGCCTATTACCCTGACCGCATTTTCCACGGCGCCTTCGGCGGTATAAAGAACTTGAGTGGAAGTCAAAAGATCATTGTTGGCCGAAATTTCTTTGTATAAAAAGCTGAAATCTACCAAAATAATCGTGTAAATGGCTAAGGCAAATGAAATTAGAATGGCGTACATGTTTAGTTTTAAATTTTAAATTCTAAATTGAATTTCAACTCACTTCACAAAATGTTGAGAATTTTGTTTTTATCAAAGCTGAGGGTGATTGCATTTTTACTGTCATCCTTGTACTGAAAAGTGAGTTTTATCTGGTCATATTCATCCATGTTTTTTTCAAGTTTTTCTGAGTTGAGGTGAGCGAGGGATTCTAAATTCTCATTCAGGAAAATTACTTTCCCAAAAGGGGGCAAGATGAAGATGAAGGCATTTTTAAGGTCTAAATGAGATTGTTTTCGACTGTTAAGCAGGGTGATTGATTTGAGGTAAACGCTGGAATTGGGGTAGTCATTTTGCTTTTGGTAAGAGGATTTTAAGCTCTTTTGTTCTGAATCAGAGTTGGCGGTGAATTCTAGATAGTCGTAGGGAGTCTGAGCACCGTAGGATGGGTCCACTTGAAAATACAGAGCATACGCCTCAGGGATGAGTTCGGGATTCATGAGTTGTTTGGCAGAAAGGGCAGCAAAAGATTTTCCGGCGAGGGAATAGTTGAGGGTAGAAACAAGATCCACTTTGACCTGCCGAAGCGTTTGCTGCATCGAAATGTCCGATTGCAACGAAGTGACAAAAGGAGCCGAAAGCGCGATCAACATGGCTGAAATGCCAATGACGACAAATATTTCAATGAGAGTGAATCCACTGGTGGTTTTAGGTTGTGACATGATTCAAAATTAAAGATCGGGAAAAGCAAAATTTTGAATTTTTTTGACTTAAGAGATAAGAATTTCACATTGCAAGCTACTCACCCAACAGCTCTTCAATTCCCACACTGCCTGGCTCAACATTTTGAATGTCGGCGAGCTTGCGATTGGAAGAAACGAGACAGTGAGTCCGCGCACCCTCTTCTCCATAAGTGCCAGAGCCCGAATAATCATCATTCAAATCAGGGTCGGCTTGATTTTCCAACAATGTGCAAAGCTTCCACCCATTGTTGTCGGCTGCATAAAGATATTGATAAATATTGCCTGACTTATTTTCAATGGCCTCTTTGGGATCCTCAGCTAATTTAGCCACCCCTTCTCCTTCGACATATTTAAGGTCTTTAAAACAAGCCATCAAATCTTTGTATCCCGAAACAGAAGCACATTTCTCTGCTCTCACCTTAATTTGACGATTTTTCATATTACTATTGGGAGGTTCTCCGTAGGACGACACAAATTGCTCAATCAAGGCAGCCGTCTGCTTAACCTCATTCTTCCTTTCTGTATCCCTAGCCTTCGAGCCTCCTTGGGAAAAAAGATAGTTGGCCGTAGCAGCAATGAGGACTGCCATGATCACAATGACCACAAGCAGTTCAACAAAAGTAAACCCTGAACGATTGTCTTTCAACTTTTTTAAATGAGCCGGGAGGGAAGTGAATATAGTTCTCATGATATGAGGGGTTAATGGACTATTAAATAAGATTCTGTGCATTGTTGTAAAACGTGACAATAGCGCTGCCAATGGCATACGCAATGAAGACGGCAATTAAGATAATGAAGGAATAAAAGATAATGCTAAAAAGTTTAATGGAACGCTCCAGGCGAAGGGTTAAAAGTTCATCCAGATCATTTCGAACATCCATGAGGGTTGCACCCAAACTTGCAGTTTCTGAACCCACTTTGGCAGCCTGAACAATAGAAGAAATCATATAATGTCGACCCTGATCAGCCTCTTTCACAATCGCCGCAAATAGATCATCTCCGCCTTGCATCGAATGAATTAGATTTTCATAAGTACTGATCATACAAACATTTTGGGTTTGCTTGATGATGATCTTCATCGATTTGATGATGTCGACATTTTTTGTCAGCAAAGTGGAAAGAAAATAAGAAAATTGAGCGGTATAATAGGTTTTGAGGGTTCGGCCTAAAAGCGGCAGATTCAACAAAAAATCGTGCCACCACCAACGGACTTTGGAATGATGGAGGACAAAGTAAGTAAAAATCATCCCCACGGCTAAAAATAACAAAAAGATATAAAGACCATAACTCACAAAAAACTGGGAAATTTGAAGGAGCAAATTCATCGCCCATGGCATCTGAAGCCCTTCACCAAAGAGCGCTTTGAATTGAGGAATGACAAAGGCCACCACCACAATGGCGACCATCATGACCATTAAAAATGTCATGGAACGTTTCATGAGAATGTTCCTAAAATTTTGACTGAGCTGGTATTGTTTTTTCTTTTCAACGGTATAATCAAGCAAGTATTCTCCTAAATTAGAGGAAGATTCCCCTGCCTCAATGATGCCCAAAAATTCTTCATCAAAATAATGCGGAAAGGTTGCAAAAATTTCAACCTGACTGGCAAAAGGCTTGGCCATTCTCTCAATGAGCTGATCAATGAGTTTTTTTAGAGCCTTACTGTCTTCATTTTCGCCAATGAACTGGAGGGTGCTCTTGAGGGTTTTACCCCTAAAAAGCGAGCTCCCCATCAATTTGATCAATCGATAAATGTCTTTTTGAGGGACTCTAAAAAATAGTTCTTTAATTTTGGAGAATTTTAGCCGATTGAGGAAAGAATCCTTTTGAGCTTCTAAAATATCCTTCAACTGAGCCTGAAACCCTTCATTTTTAAGTATAAGTAGGGCAGCTTGGGAATTATCGGCCTTCACCTCAACTGTTTTCTGATGGCCAAAGGCGTCCGATGCTTTGATGGTAAAAATGTACATAAAATATTGCTATTGAATGGGGTCAAAAATCGTTGGCTTCACAAAAAATGCTGGATCGAGGGTTTTATAGGTGTTAAACGTGGTTTGGCGGTCGAGCTCCTTTAGGATGGCCTGATCTTGTTCTAAACTGGCATAGGCTGCCGCTTGGGGTTTTTTATAGTTTTTCCAAGGCTGAGCATGGTCAACGTATTTTGCTTCATAAAATGTAAAACCCAAAAGGACTAGTGAAAGAAAAATAGTAAAGGTACGAATTGTTGAAAACATTTTTTAAGAGTTATAAGAATTTTGTCGCACATTCAATCACACATCACCGTTCGAATCCGATATTTGGCATATACTGGAAATTTATTGTGAAACGCTTTTTTAGAATCAGGCATCTGACTTGGAGCAAAACCCTCTTGTTGACCTTGCGAGAGCATAGAAATTGAATCTTTAGCGCCTAAAATTTGGGACTTAGTGTTCATAGGATGTGGAGTTATTAATGTTTTTACTAAAATACAGAAGGAGGAGCTTCATTAGGAATTGAATCTGGACTTAGATGGTAGGCATTCAGAACAAACCCTGCCCGATAACGCCCGTCTTTTTCTTCAATCTCCATCGCCATGAGGTCCATCAATCGAAGGGAGCTTCGAACAGAAGCAATGAAACTGAGAAGGTTGGGGAGCTCAGCTTCGAGAGTAAAAGTGTATTCATAGGCCTCCACCACGCCGATCAAATCATTATAATAAAGCTGGGATTCTGGAATTTGCCGAATTCCTATGGCGTCAATCATCATGCGATTATTGGCGGCCATGTCTTCGAGCATGGAAATAACCGCTTCAGATTTTTCGTCAGCTTTAGGCAAAGCACTATAAACTTTTTGGATGTTTTCAGACAAAACCTGTTGATTGTTCGATAATCTTTCTAGAGCCTTTTGATTGGATTTTTCCATCGAAATCACCTGAGCCTGCTCTTTCAAATCATTTTTCAACTGGTCCGCTTCAGCAAGCATCGGCAAGCCCCATCGCCACCCAAGCACAAGCATCAAAATGAGCATGAGAGTGAAGCTAAAATTGACCCGGTCTGAAGCCAAGCGATCATGTTTGATTTGATTTAAAGTATCGATGTGCTCATCACCAGAGGCATGGGCATGGAATCGCCTGAGAAAAGGAGTGATTTTAGTCTTCATCCCCAAAAAATTTTCACAGAAGTTAATTATTTTTGTAAAAAGAGGGTGAGACTTTTTAGTCGAAGGGGCCAATTCATCGGGCAGCTGAAAGTTTTTTAAATCGCTCATTAAAATAAAATTATTGATTCAGGAGTTTTTTGCTGACTTAATAAATAAAAATTGAAGGGATTCAGGGTTCAGTGGCAGAGACAGACGGTATTAATATTTTTTGCTGTGACTCTGCTCACTGAGCACTGCGTTAATCGGATTGAAGCTTCCACACCCAATACGCTATTTCAGAGCGGGTGACCGGAAGGTTAGGTTGGAATTCTTGAGTCATATGCTCAAGTAAGCCTTTTTTATAAGCTGTTAAAATGAGAGGGAGATTTTTATCCTCCTGATTGAGGTCTACAAAGGGCAAAGTGATGAAAGGGGCTTGGAGATCAAGCGATTCAGACTTAACCTTGAAAATGGTGAGCACACTTGCCAAAGCCTCGATACGAGTCAGGGTTTGTTCGGGATGGAAAAGGCCAACCGCATCACTCTCCGCCACACCCATCTGACTAGCGAGCTGCATATAACGGTAGTGCCAATCATTTTGTGAAAGATCAGTGTACTGCTTATATTGATCGATCGAAATGACCTGAGTGGAAAGGAATTGGAACAAAGCCACCTTAAAAAATTCAGCTCTTTTGATGGGCTCTAACGGTTTAAAAGTGCCATCGGAATAGCCTTCTATAGCACCCTTCAAGGTCAACTCCCGAATGGCTTCAGCAAAATAAGCGGAGGAGTCAATATCGGAATAAGGCATGGGATTTTGCCAAAAAACAGGATTGAGTTGGGCTTGAATGACAAATGAGTAAGTATTTTTGACCCCTTTTAACTTTCCAGAACCGACCTGCTGGATTGTTCGTTGAACACCAGAGGGTATTTTGACTTCTGTAAATGCCTTAGGGCTATTTTTGCCATTTGATGAGATTTGAAGGAGTTGACTTTTATCCTTAAAGCTCTTGAGAACTCGTCCCAATGAAGCGTAATCGACCGATTCAATGGGCAAGGTGATCAAACCCTTATTATTGATTTGAAGCTTTGTGGCCCTCGCATCTTGCGGGAGAAGTTGTCTCAAATCATTCAAAACCTGACGAAAATCAAAAACGAGGTAAGGATTGTCTTGATCTGTTCCCATGGAAACATTTTTTCTAGCCTGAAGAAGAAGATTGAGGCCCTGCAAACCTTCTCGATAACTATTGATTTGGGCCAAAAGCTCATGTTTGTCTTTTTGTTCTGATTTTAAATTTGAAATCACGACCTCATTTTGAGTGAAAGCCCGTCTTAAATTATGAATGGGAACAAAGCGGATATAAATCAGAAGGCCTGCAAAAATAAGAAGAAGGAAGCTGAGCAAGAAGGTATTTAGCCTGGATTTTTTGAAAATTTTAGGTCGCATGCAGTTGATTATTGCTTTATTTGAAAGGTTAAAATTAGAATTTTGAAGACTAGGGGGTTATGGAGAATGAACCGTTGGACACTGGAGCGTTCTTATAGCTCGCAGGTCCGGCATTTCGAAAGGCAATCGTGGTCGAATAGGAAGCTCTTATAGTTTCATGGGCTTTCAATTCATTCTCATCTCTTATTTCGCCGAACGGATAGCGATTGCGGAGCCTCAAGTAAAGGGTGACATAAGGCTGAAGGTCAGAATCACCTGTCAAACGAGGGTCAGCGGGAACTTTTACATCAAACGCTTCCACCACCACTTCGGAGCTATGAAGGGGAAACTCTTCACCATTGCTAAATTTAATGTAAAGCGGTGCGGTGTCTGACTGATCACCCTGGGACTTATAAGGTTTCCGATAAAGCGTGAAATATTGTGTTTCGGCCCGATCGGTAAAAATAGAAATTTGATCAACTTCTTTTTGCATCCCTTCGGAAATTTTTTGTATGTGATCCGCTTGAGTGAGATCATAATTGATGGCAAACCCTGAGCGGATGAGCGCAGGGATACCATTGTTTAAAATTGAACTGGCTTCAAAATTCAACTGTTTTTTATCTTGGACGACCTCCTTGAATCGGTAAACGGAAAGCAGGCTCGTCATCAGAATAGCTGAAATGAAGCCAAAGAGAGCAATCACAATGATCAACTCAATGACAGTGAAGCCTTTTTTTGATTTGAACGATGATGGAAACGAATCAAAATTCATCATTATTTTTTAAGATCAGCCAAATAAGTGCTATAACGAATTGTATTTTCAGAAGGACTGCATTCCAAAGAACCCCATGTGACGGTGGAGGTTATTTTCTTGATGAGCGGGGAGTCGCCCGTGATTTGAATGGTTCGACAATAATCAGTGAAGGGATCTTCTTGCATTTCGATGATTTCGTGCCCTTTAGATTTCAAACCAAAGCCATCCCCTTCACGAATGATGGTATAACTGCCTTCTTTTTTTCCTACTATTTCTTGAAAACCCGTCTCACGATTTTGATTGACTGCGGTTTGACGAATTTGTTTTAGAATTTCAATCCCCTCCATCGTTAAAAAATGGGCTCGGGTGCGCACAATTTGATCATTGGATTTGAGTAAAAGAAAACTGACCGTGGACCAGGTGAGGGCCAGAAAAATTCCAACAATACTGAAAGTGATGAGACTTTCAACAAAGGTGAATCCTGTGGGGTTGTATGACTTTGTCCGCATTTAGTGAACGTGGGGGAGTAAATGCGGGCGGGCAAAATCGAGGGGCGAACTTTGTGTTGTTTTGTCAGGGGAGGTTGGTTTCGGATCGTAGTTAATAATCAAAAAATTGTCAAACTTTTTTTATAAAAAAATTATTAACTTCAATCTCAGACTGGCTTAAAAAGAAAAAACTTGACGCTCAAAATGTTTAAGCGTTAGGATTGAACTCCCACCCGAATTTTAGAATCATTAACGAATTTATTTATGACAAAAGATGACCAAACCGCTTTGAGTAAACTGTTTTCTCAATCCGAGAAACGCCTTTTAAAAGCCATCGCGAATTCTATTTCAGGATCAGAAAAGAGGCTAAAAAGAGAGATTTCTAGCACCGAAGAACGACTCAGTGGAAGAATCGATAAAAATTCAGAGTTGATTGAGAAAAACTCTGAAATCCTTGAGGAGCATACAAAGACACTAGAAAAGCACTCGGGAATCCTTGAGGAACATACAAAGACACTAGAAAAGCACTCTGTGATCCTTGAGAAGCATACGGAGTTGATTGAAGGGAATACAAAGACACTTGAGATGCACTCTGTGATCCTTGAGAAGCATACGGAGTTGATTGAAGGGAATACAAAGACA
>CAZNDI010000001.1:0-14540 GCA_964571805.1 uncultured Candidatus Peribacteria bacterium | reverse complement strand
ACTTGAGATGCACTCTGTGATCCTTGAGGAACATACTAAAACTCTTGATAAACACTCTGTGATCCTTGAGGAACATACTAAAACTCTTGATAAACACTCGGAGATCCTTAAGAAGCATACGGGTTTGATTGAAGGGAATAGTTTTGAAATTAGGAGAAATGGCGTTCTCATGGAAGAGCTTCAACATGCTATGGAATTGGTTGTGGAAGGAAATGTAAACAACTATGAAAAAACTCAGCGTTTTGAGGTGAGGTTTGAAGCGGGTGAACCCGAAAAAATACCTGTTTTGTGGGAAAGGGTAAAAGATCACTCGAAGCGAATCAAAAAAATTGAGGCCAAGATAAGCTGAAAGGTTGTGTTTTTTGAATTATTTTAGTGAAGGTGTATAATGTGTCCATGCAAATCAACGTTGAACAAAATGTCTCACTCAAAGAACTGACGACTTTCCGAGTCGGCGGCCCTGTGCGCTATTTTGCTAAAGCGAGGGACTGGGAAGCAATTTATGGGCTTAGGGAATTTGCCAAACAACAACAAGTGCCCTATATGATTTTGGGGGGCGGCAGTAATGTCCTTTTTGCCGATGATGGGTATCCCGGATTGATCATTTTGAACCAGATGGATCAAATGAATTTTCAAGGAAACACTGTGACCGCTGAAGGTGCTGTGACTTGGCATAAATTGGTCATGGCGGCGGCCGAACTCAATTTAGGAGGCATCTCAGGATTCTGCAATGTGCCAGGGACGATCGGCGGCGCAGTTTATGGAAATGCTGGGATTCCAGAGCTTTGTATGGCGGATGTTTTTTTGGCCGCGACGATTCTGCCGAGCAATGGAGATAAACCTTTGATTGTGGGCTCTGATTATGCTCAATTTGGCTATCGTACGAGTTATTTTAAACAAAGTAAGGATATTATTTTGTCTGTGACCATGCCATTGAGACCGATGCCTAATCTTTTGATCAAACAGGAGGTAAACAGCTATATTAAGAGCCGCGTGATGAAACAGCCCGCAGGGTTGACTTGTGGAAGTTTTTTTAAGAATCCTGATCATTTTCCTTCGGCGGGGTGGTTGATTGAACAGGCGGGTTGTAAGGGGATGAGCCTGGGAGACGCTCAAGTGAGCGAAAAACATGCTAATTTTTTCATGAACAAGGGTAGAGCTACAGCGTCTGATATTCTCAATTTAGCGCTCAAAGTTCACAAAATGGTGAAGGAGAAATTTGAGGTGGAGCTGGAGCCTGAAGTGCAAATTTTACCTGAGAATCCTTTTTTGAAATCGGGATCGATGGTTTAAAGTTGATTCTATGAGGAGGGAGGTATCTTTCTTCTTCTTTTGCTTTACAGGATTTTGTATATTCCGCCGTTGTACGATGTGCCGTAGCGTAGCGGAGGCTAAGTCGGACAACGAAGGGTACCGCGGGCTATTGTACAAAATGACGATGCGGAGCGGAGGCATTTTGTACAACTCTTATCTTAACGCAATACCCCCTCATTTTATCATAATCCCCGCCAATGGACGGCATAATTCATATACACGCACATAACTTATGCAGAAAAACCAAATTAGGCAGTCAGGACGACAACTTTTATGAGACAGTAAAATCCTTGTGTTTTTAAGGTTTTTTTGCTATAATAAAGGGATTAAATAGAGTTGAACCTCAAAAAGTAAACATAAACAATAAAAATGGCTGACTTTCCTCAACCGACAGGCATACCCGAAGCTCTGAAGCCAAAAGAAACGAATCCCCCGCTGGGCCAAACGGAGAAAAAACTCGGATTTTTTGAAAAACTCAAACTCACTCTATTCCCCCCCAAAAAGCCCAAAGATATGAGTACAGGAGCTAAAAATGGCCAAGGAGGAGAAAAAAAGGAAAGCAAAGATGAGCTCAAAACCACGGCCCAAGAAATAAGAGATGCCGAAAAAATCTACAAACAAGGGATTGCCACCATCAAAGATCTGATTGCGCCCTCATCCATGGAAATCATGGTCGACAAAATAAAAGTCAGTGGCCTCTACGCCCGAAGCTTCTTTGTATACGCCTACCCCCGCTATACCGAAGTGAACTGGCTCTCCCCCATCATCAATTTTGACGTGAGCATGGACATTTCGATGTTCATCTACCCCAGCAGCAGCGCCAAAATGATGAAATTTTTGAAGAATAAAGTGGCTCAAATTCAATCGAGCATCCACATGGACCAAGAAAAAGGCATGGTTTCGGACCCTGCCCTCGAAACAGCCCTGCAAGATGCAGAAGAGCTCCGAAGAAACATCCAGAGAGGAGAAGAACGTTTTTTCCAATTTGGACTCTATTTCACGATTTATGCCGAAGAAGAAGACAAAATAAAGAAAATCCAGACGAAATTAGAAACCGCTCTGGGAGGGAGGCTTGTTTTAACCAAATCTGCCGATCTACAAATGGAGCATGGCTTCAATTCATCGCTCCCACTGGCCAATGATGAACTAGAAGTGAGCCACAACATGAACACCAATCCCCTTTCGACCACCTTTCCTTTCAGCTCTTCTGATCTGACCAGTAGCGAGGGAATTTTGTACGGCATCAACCGCCATAATGACAGTTTGATCATTTTTGATCGCTTCAATTTGGAAAACGCCAATTCAGTGGTCTTTGCCAAGTCAGGAGCCGGTAAATCTTATGCCGTGAAATTGGAAATCCTTCGTTCTTTGATGATGGGAACCGATGTGATCATCATCGACCCCGAAAATGAATATGAAGAATTGTCTCGAACCGTAAATGGGACCTATTTGAAGGTCTCTCTCAATTCAGAACAGCGCATCAACCCCTTTGATTTGCCCACTCCCATGGGAGAAGCCGATGAAAGCTCGGGAGAAATTTTGAGGTCTAGTATCATCACTTTGCATGGCCTCTTGAATCTGATGCTTGGAAAATTGACCCCCGAGGAAGAAGGACTGATGGACAAGGCCCTCTTGGACACGTATGCCCTCAAGGGAATCACGATGGAAACGCCCAATCCTTCTCAGCTTGAGCCCCCTACAATGGAGGATTTGCATGACATTCTTCTCAACACCAAGGGAGGAGAGAAATTGGCTCAGCGATTACAAAAATACACTCTGGGAACCTTTTCGGGCCTCTTCAATAGGGCGACCAATGTGGATCTGAACAACAGTGGGTTGATGGTTTTTTGTATCCGTGACTTGGAGGACACTCTGAGGCCTATTGCGATGTACATCATTTTGAATTACATCTGGAACACGGTGCGTTCAAAGTTGAAAAAACGCTTGTTGGTGATTGATGAGGCGTGGTCTTTGATGCAATATGAAGACAGTGCTCGGTTTTTGTATGGGCTGGTGAAACGGGCTCGGAAATACTATTTAGGAATCACGACCATCACTCAGGATGTGGAAGATTTCGTAGAATCAGCTTATGGAAAGCCTATCATCACAAACTCTTCGATGCAGCTTCTACTCAAGCAATCGCCAAGTGCAATTGATAAACTGGCGAGTGTGTTCAATTTGACGGAAGGTGAGAAGTATTTGCTCCTCAATGCCAATGTGGGCCAGGGTCTCTTTTTTGCCGGATTAAAGCACGTGGCCATCCAAATCATTGCGAGTTTTAGTGAGGATCGCATTGTGACGACCAACCCAGAGGAGGTGCTGAAGAAAAGGGCAGAAGATTTGAAAGGGGAAATGATATGAAATAATGACTCTATAGGAAGATTTACTTTTTATTCTTTATGAGGGCCTTTGCTCCCTCCCAAGCCAAATTAAAGATGGCCCTTTGGTTGTTGGCAAGATGGCGACTCTCAATGGATATCCCCAGTTTTTCCTGAGAAGAAAATATCAAAATACGACTGCCAGCAACAATACTTACATCTTGGAGCGGAAACAGGTTGGCTGAAACGACCACTGTCTCTTTAAGTTCTTTTTTAATGGCGGCAAAGGCTAAGCCTTCTTTTGTTTTAGGAATAATGATTTTGATGGGGATTTTAAGTCTAATCCTCTCTTGAGTATGCCAATCGTCAATTTCATTTAGAGGTGATTCCTTATCTTTTGGCCAAGGCTGAAAATAAGCCACCATGGATTTAGCTTCTAGTGATAATTTGTAAATTTGCCTTAAAGCGTCGTCATGGAATAATTGCACCCGAGGCCGAATGGGATCAATCAATTTTAGCCCATCCAAAAAGGGGGCAAGCCAATGGAGACTTTCAATATCATTGTCAAAATGATGCATCATCTTTTTCTTTTGCTCGGTGAATTGTTGAAGGAGAAGATGCGGCGCTTTGGCATTATAATAGACCCCATTTTTACTCAGGCTACTTTCAATGATTTTCTTTTGAACAAGCCGTTCAAGAGCATGGTAGACAGTGATGCGATTTTTCTTTAAATGCCTAGCAACAACGCTCGCTGGCTGCATGCCAAACTGTAATAAAGTAACGTAGAGTGTGGCTTCTTGCTTGGTCCACTCTAGGCCTTCTAGTTGTTGAATGAGTTCATCTATTTCCATGTGTTGATAATATATCAACAACACTTTTTTGTCAATAATAAGCTCTTATTTCAGCCATATTTTATATAAAAAAATTCTAGTCAGTTGAGTAGAAATGAAATTTGCTTAAAATTATATTTCTTTTATATATAAAAAATTTGGCATGGACGGATTACTTGAGGATTTTGCAGACAATATTTCATCGAGACTACTGGCTGAAAATAAGAAAAACCCCTTAGGTCGAGTGGTTTTGATGGGCAATCAAGTTTTAGCTCCCACAGGAGAATATTCGAAAAACTACGGCATTTACCCGGAAAGTGTCATGGAAATGTCAAAACGGATCATTGAAAATTTACGAAGAGAAACAAAAGAAGTTTTTCTGGTGACCTTGATTAATGATTGGAAACTTCTAAAAGGCCTTCCAAAGGCAGAAACAATTCGAAGAGCTTATTGGCATGATCCTCGTTTTGATTATAAGCAAGCCATGGAAGAAGTTTGGCACACCCACTTATTACGAGGGAAGGGGCCAGGGGAAGCTAGCAAAATAGATTCTAATGATCATTTGGCTTTGGGGAGAATCTCTGAACAAAGGCTTCACAATGAGTATACTCGCTTGAGAAATATTGATCGAAATGCCGAGCGCATTGATGAAGCCTTAAGAGACAATCATTTCCAATGTGAACTTGGGAATAAGTCGTGTGATGCAGGGAAATGCGCCAGTGAATTCATCATGTCTTTACGACATTTTTATAAAAATAGGATTGAGAGAGTGATTGCTTTTTTACCCAGTGAATGTCACGGACCGATAGAAGCCGGAGCAGAAGTAGCTGAGGAACTACAAGGAATATTTATGCCAGATTTAGATTACAAAATACTAGTTGAAAATTTCTACTTCGATTCTTCGGGACCCAAAACAATACAAGAGTTATTGAATCCAAATTTGAGTAGGAAAATGATTACTCATGAGATTAGATGATAGCCCTTTCTAAGTAATTGAGGCAGGTGGGTAAAAAAGCTTTTATGGGCTTCATTACGAGAATAAAATGAAATTATGTACCATGCTTTCATTACGATAAATCTTAAGAACTTCAGCGTTTTTGTGTACCGCCAAGATCAATTCGAGTTTTTACAAAAAATAATCGTCTTGCCACCATTCATATTGATTCCGCATGAGATTGGCATTTCCTTCAAGTTGATCATAAGGCAAACCTTCTCTTTTTCGACTCATCAACTGTTTGGCTTCGTCCATATACTCCCAAGCCCCTTCCTGAAACACTTCCGCAAGGGCGGCTTGCTCTGGGTGTTCAAGTAGATAGGCCTCCAACGCTTCCAAGGCAGCCTGATATTCATTAACAGCTTTGGTATAGTCCTCCGTGTCTAAAGTATCATAGGCTTCTGCTTCTGCTTTATTCAATAAAGCCGTGCCTTTTATCCATGCGTCTTGCACTAAAAATTCAAAATTTAGGCCTGCCTTTTTATAGCTTTCTAAAAAACGAAGATTGATAGAGGTTTGAATTTGTTGAATACTTTTTTTAAAATTGGCATCTGCTTTTTCAAAGTCCTCAAAAGCAACCATCAGCTTAGGATGCAACTCTTTTCCTTTCTCAAAATCATCCGTTTTATAGTCCATTTGATCATAATACCGGGTCGCTTGGGCGATAAGGGGGGCAGCGTTTTGTAAGGTTGATAAATAATTTTCCGCCAAAGGATCTAATTCTTGAGCTAAATTGAGCTCTTTCGCCTGAGCAATTGCCAGGGCACAATCCTGAGTGGAATCTAAAACAAAAAGGGAAGGAACGTTTTCTTCATTTTCAGGTCCCAGTTCAGGATTCATCACCTTTACATAATCCTGCTGAAGCAGCTTCATTTGACCTGAAAAAAGATTGATACAATTGGCACTATAATATTTCAATTTTAAATCAATGTTTTCGTCTTCTACCTGGCTCAGTTCAACATCAGAACTATTAGGTATACCTCCTGTAGGGCGAGTACAGGCGGTGAGCACAAATAAAAATAAGAAAGCGAATACTATTTTACTTGTCTTTTTAAAAGAGTTCATTCTGCGTGGATTAAAAATAGTTAAACTTTTTTAGAAACCTTATTTGATTTTTTTGGCTTAGGAAGGACTTCTTTAGTTGGTCTGGGTGCTTCTTCAGCTTTAGCTGTTTTAATCGTATGGTGAGTGATTCTAATGAACTCTAGCCCTGAACCAATGAGAAATAAAATAAATCCCCACCAAAACAGCGTGTCATTTTGTACAGGGATATTCATGCCCACATCTCTTATGCTTACACCTCCATTGATCATACCCTCCTGTTCCCATAAGTTTTTCGTATCCACCAATTTTAAGGCAAAGCTTAAAAGCAAGCTCCCTGTTAACATCAGACTTTGTGGAAATAGGGCAATAAAAAGTTTATAGAAGATTTTTCTAGACATCTTTAAGGTATGAGTTAAACAGGATCAATAGTAAGGATGGCTCAATTGAAAGTAAAGTAAAATTGGCGCCATCGGAGGCTAAGTAGGAAATGATGGAAATGCTTCGATGAAAAGAGGTAAAAACATTCAAGAAAGCGTGGGAAATTTTGCTTAAGCAAATAAAATTAAATGCTTTATTTAACCTTCACCACGCATGAGACAGGAGCCGTCTTCTCTGAGGGAAACAAAGGCCCAGTCATAAAGGAATAGACACCACCTGTCTCAATCTCATCACGCGCCGTCGGACAGGTAAAGCTGACGTCTTTTTGAGATTCTACAACAATAGTTGACCCTAGCGCCTCATTATAGGTGCAGGGTATACCGCTTTGGAGAGCCCTACTGCCTTCGCAGACGCGTACCACCTGGGCAGGGCTGTTTGCAGGAGTCGTGCAAGTCAGTGTGACTTTGGTGCCAGGTTTGCATTCGTTTAGTTCATCGGTTTGTTTAAAACCACAATTGCGAAGCTTACCAAAAAGCCCGTCTCGACAGGGTGCTGTGACATAGCTTTCTCCCACGTCAGGAATAACGACGGGATAGGATTCGGTATTATTTTTTGCCCAATTTTGAGAAAAATCACATTGAGGTTTATCCACTGGTTCGCCCTCTGAGGTTTTGAAGTGGGTGGGTTCGAATAACTGGTTCCCTTCTGCATCGCGTTTGAGTTTTCCTTCACAGAGTAGGCCATCCGGGTTAGTGGTAAAAGACAAGGGTAATTCCTGATTTGGCTTTACCTCAGTAACATCTACCCACTGGCATTCTAATCCCATTTTGTATTCGTCAATCCAACCCACAGATACTCCTTGATCAATACAATCGACGTAAGGATGATTCAGCGGACTCAATTCATTATTCATGAGTCTAGCAGTGGGCTGCATGCAAAAACCATTCTTTCGAGTGAGGGCCAATGATCCATCGCCCAGCGTGAAAGAACCGTAGTGAGAGAAATGATAGTGCCCATGACAATCACTGAGTTCAAAAAGGCCATGTTTTGAGAGGACCGATCCATTTTCTTCTAGAAAGTAATCGACGACCCCGATCTCCAAAGGCTGCGTACCACTATTGAGGTCGGCTGTAGGGAACATCAACAGTTTGCGCCAACCTGAGCCTCCAACACAATTTTCTACCAGGGTGCATGAATCTTGAGGAATGTATCTGTAGGTAAACCGATGATTCATAAATTCTTCTTTATCTGGTGCTAAGTCAGGTCCATCCACAGTGGTGAAGGTCCCGGTTCTCACTTGGTCAGCTAAGGCAGCATCCCAAGCTAAATGCTCAAAGCGCATGGCTGTTTCGACTTTTCCAATATTTTTCTGCACGGCTTGGGTACAGGACATCGTGGGCATCTGAGTCTGGTGGCAACCGAGATTGCTTAGCTTTTTTTCAACCTTACAACGGTCGTCATAAAACAGATCGGATTCTTCCGCATCCATGCTATTTGGAGGGAACTGTGCCTCATTCATGCAAGCAAATCCCGTTCGCTGAAAAATGAGTTCAGGGTCGACGGGGAGGAGAAATGGCTCATCCCATTGCCCTCCGATATTTTTCAAGGCGGGTTCGGAGAGGCCAGGTGAGGCTTTATCTGTGAGCAGGATACCGGAAAAACTATAGTTCACCATCACTACATCATGACCATCTTTAGTTGTCCGTTCTGGATCACTCGTCAGTTCGATTTTCCATTGATCTTCTGGTGGTAGCGGGAGTTGTTTTTTAGGAGGATTGTTCCGAAAATTGAGCTTCATGGAGGTGAGTCGAATTTGCCGTTTTGCTCGATCTAGCCAAAAATCTTGGGATTTATCAATAAGAGATTGGGTAAGTTTTTCTCGCTGGTCTTCAGGAATGTCATCTAGTAATACTCCAACGGTGCTCTCCATTTTTACCTTAACCAAGGCTCCTGGAAATTCGGACCAAGTAGGTTGCTGGACTTTTGGCTCTTGAGACGGCTGCTTTTCTTCTGGAGGGAGGAAAGAAGATTCTGTTTGTAGGGTTCGCGTTGGTGTGGGTAAAGTGGCTTTTGTTGAACATGATGACAGGGCAATAGCACCAACCATGAGAAGCGGAATCGCCAAGGTGAAAATATGTTTTTTTTGCATGAAGTTTTTTCTTATTGTACACGATAAATTTCTCAATCCTAAAAACTTCCATTTATGATGGACGAGTTAAGAACTTATTTTATTGAAAAGAATTGGAGCAAAATAGCTCTCACTCTTTAGTGATATAATTAAAATAATTCACAATAAGGTAGTATTAAATTTAATAAGCGACCTATGAAGCTCCATAAGCCTACAAAAAAGTATGAGCAAGAGTGGAAAGCCGGAATTGACGAATTCGAAGCTGAAAATCGAGCAGGCTTTTGGAATATGCCCACAAAACCCACTGATATCGAGGAATATATCCAACGCACTGAAAATCAGTCAAAAGGGTTAAAGTTACCCGATAATTGGGTGCCTGCTACGACTTATTGGCTCATAGATAAAGAAGCATTTATTGGCCATGTGAATATTCGTCATAAACTTAACGAAAGGCTGAAAATGATCGGTGGAAATATTGGCTACGCCATAAGGCCAAAATATCGTAATCAAGGTTATGGAAAGAAACTCCTTGAACTAACCCTTCAAAAAGCCAAAGAAATAGGCTTAAAAAAGGCCCTTTTAACGTGTGATGATGACAACACCGCTTCTATCAAAATAATAAAAAAATATGGAGGAGTAATGGCTTCTTTAAAAAAACAGGCTATAAATTATCGTGTCATCGTCAAACCAGATCATAGGACAGGCAGTGGGAAGCGTTGCTATGTGGCAATTTGCCCTACCCTTGGGGTTGCAGATGATGGAGATACAGTCGAAGAAGCTTTAGCAAATCTCCAAAATACAATTATTTTTCATTTAGAATCATTGAAAGAAGAAGGCAAAGCCTTGGCCCAATTTTGATAATATCACCCGCATGCAAAACACCCTACAAGTCACGGTCAATAAGACCCACATCACCACGATTGGAGAAAAGCTTTATGGAGAAAGTCTGGAACTCATTCGAGAACTGGTGAGCAATGCCTATGATGCCGATGCGACCCGAGTCTGGATTGAGCTTTCGGAAGGAGGCCTTCAAGTGAGGGATGATGGTACAGGGATGGATGAGGCTGGACTACGGGAATATTTTAATATCGGCTCGCAAAACAAGCAGTTTGCCACCATCACAACAAAATACAAACGGACCAAGATTGGACAGTTTGGGATTGGAAAATTTGCGGTCCTTAGCGCTTGTGATCGTTTTAAAGTTCATACGCAACGCAATGGGTATGCGGCGGAAGTGACCTTTGACAAGATCGCATGGCAAAAGGAAGAAACCTGGCAAATCCCCATTCAAAACATTGAGTACAATTCGATGATAGGCAATGGAACGGTGATCAAATTGGAAGCGATGAAAAAACAATTTGAGCTTCCCGAAGTGGAACGTTTTATTCGGGAGCGCCTCCCTCTCACAGCCCCACATTTTGCGGTTTATTTGAATGCCAAAAAAATTGAACCCGTTTATATCGCTGGACCACGTTTTCCTGTTGCCCTCAAAACCCCTTTTGGCATGGTGACTGGGGAATTCATTGCTCCTAACTTCCGTCAACATTTCAAAGAAACCAAAGTGGGCATTGAGTGTACGGTCAATGGCGTCACCATTACGACAGAGAAATTTGGCCTGGAAGTCCACAGTATTTTTACCCTTCACAAGCTCATGGGACGGGTGACGGCTGATTTTTTGACGATCACCAGTGATCGAAGTCGCTTTATCCAAGACAAACCTGAGTATCTTTATTTTGTCCAAGCGATGCAACGGGAGCTAAAAAAAATTGCACATTTTTTGGGAGAAGAAGCGACAAAAAAGAACAAAATGAAGGCCGATGAAACCCTCAAAGACACGATGCATCGGCTCGGTAAAGCGATGCGTCGCAACCCTGCTTTTTCCCCACGGGTCATGACTCCCACTGGTGAAATCGATCCTGAGGGAGAACATCCCAACAGCATGGCTCCCACAGCCGATCAGATGGAAGCGGATGCCTTGGAAGCCTTCAAGATCAGCCTAGGCCAACGAGAAGGGGGTTTGAATCAGCCCAACCCTCTTTTCCAGGATGAAAATATGCGGCAGAAAGCTGAAAAGATAAAAATCAAGAATCTAGCGGGTAAAATGATGGTCGCCAGGCGCATCAAAGTCGGCGATCTGGGCATCGTTTGTAATGTTGACAATTTCGGGAAAAATGAAGCTCCGGTCTTCACTGAAGGCGGTGTGATCTATATTAACCAAGACCACCCTCTTTACGAAAAACAAGAAAAAAGAGGCCGTGAAAATTTGAGCTTTTATCTGGCTTATCTCCTCTCTCAGCAAATCGCTCTGATGCTCGTCGAAAGTGATCCCAATAAAGCGTTTGAAATTCAAAATAAACTTTTGACGGATAGTTTTTGATTAAGATCGTATCAAATGAATAGATAAAAAGATCTACAGCTCTTACAACCAATCTTCCAATTCCAATCTGACTTGATTAAGATGTTTGGAAAGTTCTTCAAGTGGAAGATTCTCCTTTTCATTTTTTGAATAAATGCTTAAAGGAGTCAAAATACCATTTTTTTCAAGAATAAAAAGGTAAAGTCTATACCCGCCAGATTTACCTTTTGAAATTCCAGTTAACCTCAATTTAAAGACATTTCTACCAATAGAAATGGTATTATCTTTCCTAAAATTATCCAGAGCCTCTAAAAGTCTTAGTTTTAATGTTGAGTCCTTTTTTAATAAGTGCTTTAATTGACGCTTAAAGTGATCCGTAAATATGATTCTATACATCGGCAAGTTGTTCTTTAGCGGAAGGGAGTTTATTTAATATACCTTTTTTATCTAAAATTTTGATCGTTTCTTCAAGATCATCGACGGCTCTATGAAAATCCAATACGTCTTGTTTTCGATTATATTTAAAGAATTTAACTAAAAAACGGAAGAATTCTGCTTTATTGGCATACCCCTCTTCATTCATTAGACTGTTAATTTCCTTTGCCAATTGAGGTGTGATATTGAAAAAGATACTAGACATATGGGATACTTAGTAAAAACTTATTAAATATATAGTAATTATATAGATTTTTTAATGAAAAGTAAAGATAGATCAAGTGCTCAGGGTTTTTCTTTATTTGGATTTGATATATAATCAGCGTAATGATTAAGTACTTACTCAAAAAACTAGAAAACTATTTCGGCTTCAAAACGCTTGGATCCACCTGGAAAATAGAGATTTTAGCAGGGCTTTCGACTTTTTTATCTCTGTCTTACATTTTCGTCGTCAATCCTTCCATTCTTTCTGAAGCAGGGATAAAAGTGTGGCTTTCTTTGCCACAATTCTTGTTTCTTCTTTGGCTACCATCCTCATGGGACTTTGGGCCAATAAACCCTTTTCCCTTGCTCCAGGACTTGAGATGAATGGGTATGTGGCTTTTGTGGTTGTCGGAACTTTAGGTTTCATCTGGCAGGATGCTTTGGGTGCTGTCTTTTGGTCTGGAATCTTGATGCTGATTGTGAACTTCTTGCGAATTCGAGAGCATATCATTAAAGCCATTCCAGATAAGCTTAAGTCAGGTCTAGCAGCGGCTGTGGGGGTCTTCCTAATGCTCATTGCTCTGAAAGTATCCGGTGTTTTAGCTTACGAAGAAATCCAAGTCACTGGCATTGGTCTTTTGACTTCACCAGAAGCTTGTGTCTTTTATGTGGGCTTGGCAGTCGCTTTGATTTTGAGATACTTTAAACTCAAAGGAGGCGTTCTAATTTCAATCATCATTGCCTCTATTTCAGCTCATTTGCTTGGCATTGGAGAAGTCATTGAACCGATCAAAGTCTCTAAAGAGATGTTCAATGGCGTTTTTGCTCTTAACTTCGGCGTGATTTTAGATCCAAAAGTATGGAGCGTGATTCTCATCTTGTTCATTATTGATTTTTACGGCAGCATCGCCAAATTCATCGGCCTCACCCGTAACACCACCATCGTCGATAAAAATGGAGACATGCCCAAAATGAAAGAAGCTCTAACGATCGATGGAGCAGCTACGACGGTGGGAGGAATTCTTGGCACTACGAATCTCACTCCCTATGTAGAAAGCGCCGTGGGAATTGGGGAAGGCGGTCGATCAGGACTAGTTTTTGTGGTCAGCGGTATTTTGATGCTCCTATTCCTCCTCCTAACACCACTAGTCAATCTCGTTCCAGTTGTCGCCACCACAGGTGCCTTATTCTTTGTGGGACTGATACTTCTGCCAACTAAAGCAGATCTCAAAAATTACCATTGGTCAGATACGATAGCTGTCTTGGCGATGATCGTCGCCACCATTTGGACCTTTGGCCTCGATAAAGCCATGCTCTTTGGGTTTGGGTTGTATATTATTTTGCAAGTTGTTCGAGGGGAATGGAGAAAGGTAAATCCTTATTTATTAGCCTCCACAATTCTAGTTTTGGTGAGTATTTTGTTGGCTTAATCTAAAAATGACATCAAACCCCCAAGACATTGAAACTCTAAATCACCTCGAAGAATCCCTCTGGAATAACGAAACTCGTTTCGACAAAGATTACATGGATAAAATCTTGGATCCTGACTTTATAGAATTTGGTCGTTCAGGGCGACTTTATAAACGTGAGGACACCCTGGGGGTTTCAAAAGATGAAGCGTTGACTGAATATTCCTTGGAAGACTTCCAGATACGCCAAATCGATAAGAAAGTCTTTCTAGTTACTTATGTGAGTAGGGTCATGTTTGAGGAGTTAGAAGTGGCTAATCGAAGCTCACTTTGGCTAAAAACTGAGAAAGGGTGGAAACTTCAATTTCATCAAGGCACACCTGTCATTAACTAATTTTCTTCAAAATGAATGACTACCACAAACATGAATACCTAGGCTTAAACTCGGATTTCAACCTTTCCGACTCCCACGCTCATCATTTTCCTAATAAAAGACAAAAGCGAATCATTGAAAGCCTTCCCCTAATTTGGAAGCAGACCAGTAAAAAAAGCCAAAAAGAGATAGAAGATGATTTTCTTCCTATTTACTATCGAGCGAAAAAACAAGAATCTGGGCTAAAACATAACACCTCACTTCTCACATATTCCGCACTGACAAGCTTGGCAATCATGGCCGATTATTTGCAGAAGAATAAGATATCAGTCTCGCTTCTTCAACCCACCTTCTACAAACTACACAATGTTTTAATCAACTCTGGGGTTCAGGTTCATGGCTTCGATGAAAGCATTCTATTGGATACTGATAACTTAGAAAAAAATCTTAAAACCCTGAAAGGAAAAGCTATTTTCTTGGTCGATGTAAATAATCCCACAGGTCAATCTTTTTATGGTTTAGGCAAAGCTTGGTATGAAAAATTAATCCAATTTGCCAAGAAGAACAATAAAATACTCATCTTTGATTTTTGCTTCAATTGGTTTGATCCGGCTAGGTTTGATGTCAAAAAAAGATTTGATATGTACAAGCTACTTGATTCGAGTGGGGTTGATTATATGGCCATGGAAGATTATGAAAAGATTTTTCCTCTGGAAGAGACAAAAGTTTCCATCATAAAAACCAGTCAATCTCTTTT